>CALGTT010000446.1 GCA_937901485.1 uncultured Ruminococcus sp. | reverse complement strand
ATATCAATGCCGCGGACGCTGCACTGCTCCTGAAATCCGCCTCTGCCATCGGTTCGGGCGGTGCATCCGGTCTGACGGATGCACAGAAAACTGCCGCAGATGTGGACGGGGACGGCACATGCAACGCTGTGGATGCCGCGCTGATTTTGCAGTATGCGGCGTATGTCGGCACGGGCGGTACGCAGACGATCGAGGAATTTCTGAACCGCACATAGCCCACCCGATCCCCCGTGTATTTCTGCATGGGGGATTGTTGATTTTTTCGGGGATGGAGTGTAGGAAAGCTATGCATGAATACTGAAAATCAAAGGGAAATAAAACCATGCCCTTGTTTTTCAAATAAAAAAACGGTATAATAGATGCATAGCATCTGCTATGACAAATAACAGAAACGAGGTAGACCTATGAAACAATGGAAAAGAACGATTGCCGGTCTGACAGCCTGCACAATGCTGTTTGGCGGCGCAATGGCATACCTGCCGGAATTCTCCGTCAATACGGACATCATGGTACATGCGGCGAATGACTTCACCACCGGTACTTATGAAGAACTCACCTATGCAAATTATGGGGATCATATCGAGATCACCGGCTGTGACCAATCTGTCACAGGGATCGTGATCCCGCCCGAAATCGAGGGGCTTCCGGTCACTGCAATCGGCGATAGTGCATTTTATCGGAACAAAACTCTCACCAGCATTATTGTTTCTGAAACCGTTACCACGATCGGAAATTATGTGTTTGCAGGAGCGGACGCACTGACAGAAGTTGTACTCCACGAAGGACTGGAGGAAGTGGGTACGAATGCATTTGAAGGCACACCCATCACGGAGATCTACATTCCCAGCACGCTCAAAAACTGCTATCATATCTTTGACGGATGCAGTGCGCTGACGGATGTGACATTCGGCGAGGGCATCACAGAGCTTCCGGATTATCTGTTCTACAATGCGGACGGCATCACCAAGATCAATGTTCCTGAAACGGTAACTGTCATTGGTAATTATGTGTTTGCAAAGTCTGACGCGCTCAAGGATGCTTATGTCCCTGCATCGCTGACCGAGATCGGCTGCGGGGTATTTGATGACTGCTCTGTTCTGACGGATATCTGGTATGCCGGCTCGGAGGAGGCTTGGAACAATATCTGGATCGGCAAGCCCAACACCGGACTTGACAACGCAGTCATCCACTACGGCGCAAGCACGCCTGCACCCGCTGCGCCGCTTATGGGCGACCTTGACAACAGCGGAGATATCAACGCTTCCGACGCTGCCACACTCCTGATCGCTGCCGCTGCCGCAGGTACGGGCGGTCTGTCCGGACTGACACCGGCGCAGGAAAAGGCTGCGGATCTCAACAAGGACGGCACATTTGACGCAAAGGACGGTGCACTCGTGCTCCAGTATGCGGCATATGTCGGAACGGGCGGTACGCAGACGATCGAGGAATTTCTTGCGGAAAGGGCAGAGGAATGAAAAACAGTCTGAAATCTGTTACAGCATTTGCGGCGGCGGGTATCCTGCTGCTGCAAACGCCCCTGACCGCACACGCACTGCCCTCGTTTACTTATGTTCCCGGTAATGTTGTGAATGTGGAGATCAGGGATAGGAACGGCATCCACAATGAGGATGTGGAGATCGACCTGCTCGATGAAAACGGCAGCCTGATTGGTACGTTTTACAAAGGTAATTATTTTATACCGCAAAATCCCACTGCCATTGAAGGCTATCCGGGCAGCCAGACTCCCGATTTTCAGATCCCGTGGGAGGAATTCACAAGACTGACCGATCCGTGGGAGCTTGATGAGATCTATCGTTCAAACGGCGGTTGGGCTTCTGTTTTCACGCCGAATTCTCCCCCCACGCAGAGCGTCGGAGAAACGCGCGTTTATGAGCTGCACAGCTATCCGGTCAATGAAAAGCCCGCATTCACACTTCCGGCAGGACATATCGCAGTGTTTGTTGAGAAGAACTGCACTATGAAACCGATGCGCCTCCAGATGGACACCCCCGCCGGTTCGATCTGCATCAACAAAGATCCCAACGAACTGACCGAGGGAGAGTTTGCGCATCCGAGAGACGGCGGAATCCAGTTCTATCCGAAGTACCAAGAGGAACATTCCGGTCTGCTCTCTATCGGCTATCAGAACAGGTACGCTGCACTCTATTCCTACAATACCGCACCGTTTCTCAGCACGGAGGATGTGGAATATGATCTGCAATCGATCAATATTACGGATGTGTTCGAGAACGCGACCGCCGACGGGAAAATTGTTATTGACGGCAGAACCTACGACATGAGGCGGGATTACGATGACCGTTCCACCGTGCTGCTCATCCGGTCCGGCGGTGTGGTGACATATGGAGAGCCATTTATCGACGGCAAGCTGTATTACTATACGTCACGAAAAGACCGTTCTGTCACAGTGGAACTGCACTACAGCTTCGAGGATGGCGTTTACAGCGGATGCAGCAGCATTTCGGAAAGCATGTACGGCGGCATCATTGATAAGATCGAATTCACCATTCCGTCCATGCCCGAAAGCGGACTGAACCTGTACCATGTGCCGGCAGGGACATATACACTGCAATACCGCAATATTCCGGAGGGCTATACTGCGCCGAAAACGACCAGGTTCACAGTCGAGGAGTCCGATGCGCCGCAATATCTGGAGCTGGTGCTCGGCGGCGGCATCCTCTACGGCGATGTGGACAGGAACGGCAGCATCAACGCCGCGGACGCGGCACTGCTCCTGAAAGCGGCATCCGCCGTTGGTTCGGGCGGTGCATCCGGTCTGACGCAGGAGCAGGAAACCGCTGCGGATGTGAACAGGGACGGTACATTCGATGCGGTAGATGCCGCGCTGATTTTGCAGTATGCGGCATATCTCGGCAGCGGCGGCACGCAGACGATGATGGAATTCCTTGCAGAAAGGGTGGAAGCATGAGAAGCTATCTGAAACTTATCACAGCATTTGCGGCGGCAGGGGCTTTACTGCTGCAAGGTGCACTTCCCGCTGCGGCTGCCTCCGGTCTGATCGAGGTCACGCCGGGGAATATGCTGTTTCTGGATGTAACGGACAAAGACGGCAGATCCGTAGAGGGTGTCGAGGTCAGTCTGTACAATGCCGCAGGCACGGAGGTCGGCGGCATCCGGAATGACAGCGGCTTTTTTACCAGAAACAATTCCGGCATCGACGGCACGAAGGTGGGAGAACGCTATCACTACTATGTTCCGTGGAGCACCTTTACGCCGTATGCCGCACCGCAGACACTGCACAGCGTCAACATCTGCCGTGATGACTGGGATGATGATTACTACAGCCGCTATCAGAACCAATCCATCCCTGTCGGCAGCGGCGATCCCTACAAGGTACAGCTCTTCAGCTATGATGCTTCGCAGGCGGTCGCATTGACCGTTCCTGCAAATCAGTTCGGTATCTATGTCGATCCGAAATGGTCAAAACGCACAGTCGGTGCTTATATCGCAACACCCTCCATGGATCGCTATATCAATTATACGCCGCTTACTGGCATACTTGCGGATGCCTTCACACTTAAGCCGGGGACGACCACTCTGATCGAAGCATTTGATCCGAATTATACAGCGAAAACCGGATTGATTTTCTCCGACGGCAGCGGCGGCGGCGGTTCTGCCCATGAGATCACAGTCAGCAGTGCTGCAACGGAATATGTCCTCTGTCGTTTGCCCCTCCACCAGCTTTGCCCCCATTTCCGGGAGGACGGGACTTATGTGGATGATGGCCTGCTTTACGATCTGCGGCAGGATACCCAATATACCAGTGCCCTGCTCACCATCCAGAGCGGTGCGGTCATCAATGCCGTCATTCCGGATGACAGCGGCTATGTGGAATTCTATCTGGACAGGGCAACCAGAGAATACACATTGGATTATTGCTACGATTTCAGAGGTGTTCCGAACGATTACGGTACGCACAGCAGCGGCGGCAGTGGTTTTGGCGACAGCGGCATTGCTGCAAATATCACAGAATATTTTTTGCAGCCGATACCGCTTCCGCAGGACGAAGCCATCCTGACGCATGTGCCTGCGGGAAGCTATACGCTTGTGTATGGCAATATTCCCAGGGGCTATACTGCACCGAGCACCACGGCGATCACCGTGACGAACAGCGGGGAGATCCAGTATGTTCCGCTTGTATTGGGGGATGTGCCCCTGCTCGGCGATGTCGATTCCAATAAAATGATCAACGCCGCAGATGCTGCCCTCCTGCTCAAAGCCGCATCAGCGGCGGGGACGGGCAGTCCGTCCGGACTGAATGCCTCGCAGGAGCTGTGCGCGGATGTCAATGGTGACGGCACATTCAATGCCGCGGATGCCGCACTGATCCTGCAATATGCAGCATATACCGGTACCGGCGGCAGGCTGATACTGGAGGAGTATCTCCAAAAATACACATAAAAGAAAGGTCTGCTGTTACAAGTACAGCAGACCTTCATTTTTTTGAATATTACCGGAATATGCGCCCAACGCGTGCTCCGCGCATTGCCTTACAGAAGCTATGACGCTCTGCGCAGCAAGCGTCATGCGGTTCAGAAACCTCGTTCGCGAAACAGTAACTTTTCCTCACCGCTTCGCTCTGAAACGCGTCCAACAGCGCGGTTGCCGCGCACGCGTCCAACAGCGCGGTTGCCGCGCTAGCTCATGGGGGAGACTTCATCTGAAACCAGACCGCCGGCGTATTTGAATTTCACCAGTGTGCCGCGCTTGTGCGTCAGAGAACCCTGCTGATTGAACGGGATCTCCTTGAATGCCGCACGGGATGCCGTCAGATGAAGCGTTTCGCCCTTTCTCGTCTGGAATACCAGCTCGAAATATTCGTCGTAAAGCGTGGAATGTCCGGAGGAATCAACCACGCGGCGGCGTTCGTCGATCTTCTGCATCAGAATCGCCATCTCCGTATAGGGCTGATTGTTGTTTCTGCGGCTGCCCGACTGCCGTGCGCCTGTCCGCAGACGCTCCGCTGCGCGTGCCGGACGCGCACCCTCCTCACCATCCGTTTCCTCCACAAAGAAATTAAGTACCTTGCGCCAAAGCTGCTTCTTGCCGCCGAAAATCACGACCAGCAGCAGAAGCCCGATAATGACACCAAGTATGATAAAAAACTGTTCCATGTACCGATCCTTTCATTACAGACCGTTGGGATTGCGCTCCATGAAACGCCAGCTGTCCTCGCACATGGTCTCCAGTGTTTCCTGCGCTTCCCAGTTCAGCAGCTCCTTTGCACGGGATGCATTTGCGTAGGAAGAGGCAATGTCGCCCGGTCTGCGCTCTGCAATACGATAATTCAGCGGCTTGCCGCACGCCTTTTCATAGGCATGTACCATCTCCAGTACGCTGATGCCGTTGCCCGTGCCAAGGTTGATGGGCATGAAGCCCGCATGATCCATTGCATAATTTACCGCAGATACATGGCCCTTTGCCAGATCCACTACATGGATGTAGTCACGCACACCCGTGCCGTCCGGTGTGTCGTAATCATCACCGAAGACTGCAAGCTGCTCCAGCTTGCCCACTGCTACCTGACCGATGTAGGGCAGAAGGTTGTTCGGAATGCCGTTGGGATCTTCACCGATCAGACCGCTCTTGTGCGCACCGATGGGGTTGAAGTAGCGCAGTGCCACTACATGGAACTCCGGATCGGCAATGCAAAGATCGTGCAGGATCTGCTCGATCATAACCTTGGTGTAGCCGTAGGGGTTCGTTGCGGATGTGGGCATGTCCTCTACATAGGGAACGGGATTGTTCATGCCGTACACCGTTGCAGAGGAGGAAAATACGATCTTCTTGCATCCGTATTCACGCATCACTTCCAGCAGTACGAACGTACCGCCGATATTGTTCTCGTAATATTCCAGCGGCTTTGCCACGGATTCACCAACAGCCTTCAGACCTGCGAAATGCACCACAGCATCAATTTCCTGCTCCGCAAAAATGCGGCGGGTTGCCTCCTTGTCGCGGATGTCTGCCTTGTAAAAATCCACGGTCTTGCCCGTGATCTGCTCAATTCTGCGGATGCTCTCCTCCTTGGAGTTGGAAAGGTTGTCCATCACTACGATGGAAAAACCGGCATCCAGAAATTCCACACATGCATGGCTGCCGATAAAGCCGGCACCGCCTGTAATTAAGATCTTGCCCATTGTTCATTTCTCCTTTTCTATTGTAGTTTGAGCCAGAAAAGCCCGAAAATCCAAGCTGTTTTCGCAATATGCACGCTGTCCCGCTCAAAATCGCAGAACTTGCAGTGCATAGTAATTACAGCCGCCTATTATTAGTATATAATAATCGGCGGCTTTTTGCAAGTCTTTTTTCAGAGTTTTTTTATTTTTATGAAAATTATACTCAGCAGATGCTCAGCTCTGCGCCATTCGTTCCAGTATTTTTGCAAAGATAATGTCAGCTGCTTCCTCCTTCGAAAGCAGCGGCAGCTCCTGTGCACCGTCCGCAGTGATGAGCGTGAGGATGTTCGTGTCCGTGCCGAAGCCCGCGCCCTCCTGCCGCAAAGAATTGGCACAGATCATGTCCGCGTTCTTCTTGATCAGCTTTTTCTGCGAATTTTCAAGCATATTTTCCGTTTCCATCGAGAAGCCGCAGAGGAACTGTCCCTCACGCTTGCGTGCGCCCACATGCGCAAGGATGTCCTGCGTCCGCACCAACGCAATACTCATGTCCGCGTCGGATTTCTTGATCTTCTCCTGCGCCGTGACCGCCGGACGATAATCCGCGACCGCCGCTGCCATCACGAAAATGTCCTGCGCTTCCGCATTGGCTGTCACTGCCTCAAACATCTCCGCCGCGCTTTCTACATTCACCACGCTGACAAAGGGCGGCGGCGTGAGCGCGGTCTTTCCGGTCACGAGTGTCACCTGCGCACCGCGGAGCATTGCCATTTTCGCCAGTGCATAGCCCATTTTTCCCGTGGAATGGTTCGTGATGAAGCGCACAGGATCCATGCGTTCGCGCGTCGCGCCAGCCGTGATGAGCACCTTTTTGCCCGCAAGCGGCTTTTCGCTGACCAGTGCCTTTTCAAGGTAGGAGAGCAGCACCGCCTCCGAAGGCATCTTGCCGTCCCCGATGTCACCGCAGGCAAGATAGCCGCAGTCCGGCGGAATGACCTCAAAGCCGTAGTGCGCCAGCGTTTTCAGATTGTCCTGCACAATGGGATTGCGGTACATGTTCGTGTTCATCGCCGGTGCAATGATCTTGTGACAGGGGCAGGCGAGGAGTGTGGTCGTGAGCATGTCATCCGCAATGCCGTGTGCCGCTTTTGCAATGACATTTGCCGTTGCCGGTGCGACCAGCACCACATCCGCACGCTTGGCGATCGCTACATGCTCCACGCTGTACTGGAAATTCCGGTCAAACGTGTCGATCAGGCACTTGTTGCCCGTCAGCGTTTCAAAGGTCACGGGGCTGATGAACTGCGTGGCGTTCTCCGTCATCGTGACGATGACATCCGCCCCTGTCTTCTTCAATGTGCTCGCAAGTCCGGCGATCTTGTATGCCGCAATGCCGCCCGTTACGGCAAGCACAATGCATTTTCCTGTGAGATCCATAGTCAGTTCCTCCTGTTCCTTTCGTAGAGCATCCGCAGTCCCTGCAATAACAGCTCGTCATTAAGCATGATTTTATGACAGCAGTGCGGCACGACCACGCGGGAAAGTCCGCCCGTTGCCACCACCTGCGTTTCGTAGCCAAGCTCCTCCCAGATGCGGTCGATCATGCCGTCCAGTGTGGCTGCCGCACCGTAGAGCACGCCGCTGCGCATACAGTCCGCCGTATTCTTCCCGACCACCTTTTCCGGTACGGTCAGTCCGATCTTCGGGAGCTGCGCGGTGCGTGCGGTCAGGGAATCGAGTGAGATCCGCGCACCCGGCAGGATGATCGTGCCCACATAGTCCCCCTGCTTGTCCAGCACTGAAAGTGTGGTCGCCGTGCCCATGTCGATGACGATGACGGGCGTGCCGTACAGCGCGGCAGCCGCCCCCGCATCCACGATCAGGTCACTGCCCACCGTGGCAGGATTGTCCATCCGCAGGGTAAGCCCCGTGTCGATCTGCGTGCTTACCACCAGCACATGCGCATCCGTCAGCTTGCCGAGAGCCTGCCGCAGTACCGGCACAAGGGGCGGCACAACGGAGGAAATGATGATGCCCTCCAGAGATTCCGGCGAAATGCCGTACATTTCCAGCACCGTCCGGAATGCGATGGCATACTCCAGCTCCGTTTTGCGCAGGTTCGTTTCCATGCGTTCCGTGAACAGCACGCGCTCGCCCGCAAGACAGCCGAGCACAATGTTGGTGTTGCCCATGTCGATCGTCAGCAGCATGATGCATCCTCCTCCGTCATGATATCATAAAAGAGCCGCAGACCGTGCAGCGGAAGCTCATTGTCCACGGTGATGCGGTGGCGGCAGCAGGGGATGATGACATCCGCAATGTCCCCCGTCGCCGCAAGCGCAGTGCTTTCATAGCCGCGCTCCCTCCAGATGCGGTCGATCATGCCGTCGATCGCCGCGGCATTGCCGAATACCACGCCGCTGCGCATGGAATCGACCGTGTTCGTTCCCATCACACGCTCCGGTCGGTGCAGGCTGATGCCCGGAAGCTGTGCCGTACCGGAAACCAGTGAGTCGAGGGAAAGCTGTACGCCGGGGAGGATCGCGCCGCCCACATAGCATCTGTACTGGTCAACAAGGGAAATGGTCGTTGCCGTGCCGAAATTGATGATGATGACCGGTGCACCGTATTTTTCCGCTGCCGCTGTGGCAGCGATCACAAGGTCACTGCCTGCCTGCGCCGGATCGTCAATGATCACTGCAACGTTGGAGGGCGAAGTACTGTCCGCTGTGAAAATGCGGATATCCGGTGCAATTTTGGTGATTGCGCCGTGCAGTACAGTTACCATCGGCGGCACGACCGAGGAAATGACCGCGCCTTCAAGCGACTGCTCCGGTATCTTGTGCATCCGGAAAACGGCTCTGAAAATGATGGCATATTCCAGCTCCGTCCGGTGCAGATCGGTGGA
This sequence comes from uncultured Ruminococcus sp., assembly GCA_937901485.1. Lineage (GTDB taxonomy): Bacteria > Bacillota > Clostridia > Oscillospirales > Ruminococcaceae > UBA3855. The sequence goes on along the minus strand of CALGTT010000446.1, from coordinate 7,477 downwards.
AATGCGCTCCGTGAAGGCAAGCTGCTTCCCCTCGTAGCAGCCCATCACGATATGGGAATTGCCGACATCAATTGTGAGAATCATGCTGTTCACCCTTTCATGAGATATACAGAAACGGACTGCACCGCGCAGCCCGTTCTTGTGTCCATCCTGTGTTATTCGTTTTTCAGCTCTACATACAGCGGACGAAGCCTGCGAAGGATCGGGCAGACTGCCGCGGTGATCAGACACGCCACGATCGCCTCCGGTACGCCGTTCGCACCGATAATGCCCATGATCACGCCGTAAAGTGCGCTGAATTCAATGTTTCTTGCCGCTGCATAAGCCTCGCCGAACAGCAGGTAAATGCCGCCCATAACGAAGATCGTGTTGGTCAGTGAACCGATCAGACCGCCGACAATGTACGAGATCGCCTTCTTATTCTTCGTCAGCTTATACAGCAATGCAAATGCATAGTATGCCGTCACGCCGATCAGAATGCGCGGCAGGAAGCAGACTGCAAGGCTCTTGACCGCTGCCAGAAAGCCGTTCTCCTCCAGTCCGGCAGACATGAAAGGAGAGAAGACAAACGAGGTCGGGCTGGGCTTGAAGGTGTTGTTCATCAGACTTGTCACACCGAACATCGCGCCCAGAAATGCGCCCTTTTTCGGTCCGAGGAAGATCGCCCCGATGATGACCGGAATGTGAATCGTGGTCGCATTGATGACACCGAGCGGGATGTAGCCAAGATACGGAACAAATGCCAGCAAAAAGATGATTGCCGTAAACATGGCTGTCAATACAAATCCTTTGGTTTTTTCTGTTGTGTTCATAAATCCATCTCCTATCTTAATTTTGACACCTGTGCAGTGCCTCTGTATGTTAGTGCACTAAAAATGTAAAACGTTACAGGGGTGAATCGAATACATTAAAAAAAGAGAGCCACTATCCCCAGATGTCCTGAACAGCATCCGCAGATACAGCGGGATTGCCTTATCACCTATTATACCATGTTTTCCGAAGAATGTCAATTTAAAGTTACAGCAGCATTTTCTGCTTTTCAGCTCTATATAAATAGGTATATTTTCCTAAAATATGAAAAATCTGCGTCCATTCTGTATCCGGTTTCAAAATAATGTGCGAATATCGCGGATTATTATACAACTCCTCTTGACTTACAGTATGTTATTTGTCTAAGATGTACAAAGAAATAGTGCTAAATTTTGAGTAATTAATTAACATATTTAACTAATATAATAACTGTGGGCTTTGAATAATTTGTTTTTTTCTTCAATATTACTCAAAGTATAAAAAATATGAACGTTTAGTGATTATTTCTAAAAATTTTCTCGTGATTTATGTAAAAAAGCAGTTGCAATTTCAAATGTCAAATGGTATAATTATGATACTGGAGTATTATGCTGTATTGTACTCACTATTTTATCACAAAAATCATTGGAGGTGGTCGAATGAAGAGTTTTTCCTACGTTGCAAAAACCCCTGCTGACAAGCAGATAAAGGGTACGATCAACGCAGAGGATGAGAGAGAATTCAGTGCGAAGCTCAGAGAAAAGGGCTATACTCTCATCAGCTATGAGGAAAAAGAAATCGGCGCAAAGAAAACTGTGAAGAAGTTCAAGACCAAGGAGCTGGCATTTAACTGCCGTCAGCTTGCAGCAATGCTGACATCCGGTCTGACGCTGGTCAAGGCACTGGACATTCTGAGCAAGGAGCAGCCCAATGAGGCATCCAAGGCTGTCTGGCAGAGTGTGTACGAGAACGTACAGAAGGGTGAATCCTTCTCCTCGTCACTGGAAGCTTTCAAGGGTGTATTTCCGGACTTCCTGATCTCAATGGTATCTGCCGGTGAATCGAGTGGTTCGCTCGATGTTATCATGCAGCGAATGAGTGACCATTATGCAAAGGAAAACAAGATGAACAACACCATCAAGGGTGCGATGACCTACCCGTTGGTACTGTTGGTACTCTGTCTTGCGATCGTTGTACTTATGTTTACTTTCATCATGCCGATGTTTGCGGGCATGTTTGAAAGTCCGGAGGATATGCCTGCACTGACAAGAGTCATGATGGGCTTCAGTAACTCACTGGTTAAATACTGGTTTGTTTACGTTGGTGTGATCGTCGCTGTGGTATTTGCTGCGATCTATGCATTGAAAATTCCGAGCACCAGACTCAAATGGGATAAGTTCATTATCAAGGGCCCGGCATTCGGCCCGCTGGTAGTCAAGATTTATACAGCTCGTTTTGCAAGAACACTGGCTTCTCTGTATTCCAGCGGTATTCCGATGGTAGAGTGCCTGCAGCGTTCTTCTGCGATCCTTGGCAACCGTTACATCAGCCAGTGCTTCGAGAACGTAGTCGATGAGGTAAAGCAGGGTGAAACGCTTTCTGCTTCCATCACAAGAACTGAGATCTTCGACTCCATGTTCTGCTCCATCATCTATGTCGGTGAGGAAGCCGGTGCACTGGATACCATTCTTCAGAAGACTTCCGACTATTACGACGAAGAAGCGGACTCCGCTGTAGCCCGTCTGGTCGGACTGCTCGAACCTGTGATGATCATTATCATGGGTATTGCTGTAGGTCTGGTAGTTGCATCCGTACTGCCGGCACTGTATGGCTCTTTCGACGCTATCGCATCGTAATCAAATCAACAAACGAGAGGTGGAAAAGTAAATGCTTTCATTTGATATTACCGACAGAAATATACGCATTATCAAGGGTACTGAGAACGGCGGCAAGATCAAGATCAGTGCCGCAGCAAACCTTGATCTGGAGGAAGCAGTTATCGTCAACGGTCATGTGAATGACATCAACCGTGTAGCGATGATGATCAACCAGGTGCTCAAGCAGAACAATATGCCTGACAAAGAGGCGATCGTCAGCATCTCCTCCAACCAGACCGTGTTCAAGGAGCTTCTGATTCCTCCGAACTCCAAGGAAAGTGAGTTCATGAAGAGTGTTCGTCATGAGCTGCAGATGCAGATCAACATTGACGATTCCTACGCAGTAGGCTACCTGATCGTGGGTGAGCCGGAGGAAGATGAGCACGGCGAAAGAGTGCAGCGCATCCTCGCAACTGCCTGCCCGTATGATGTAGTAGACTGCTACAAGCGCATCTTCCACATGCTGGGTATCAACCTCAAGACCGTCATGATCGGATGTAACGCCATCACAAAGGTGCTGCTCGCTGACGTGAAGGTCAAGAGCCTGATGCCGCTGCTGGCTGTACAGATCGACAAGAACTTCCTTTCCCTCAACCTATATGAGGACAATCAGCTCTCATTCTCCCGTTTCGCATCCATTGATCCTGAGGACTATGAGAACCCCGATGACTATGTATTCGAGGCTGTGAACGAGAACATCTTCCGTATGATCCAGTTCGCAAGAAGCCGCGGCTCTGAAGCGATCTCCAACGTTGTGTTCTATGGTGACATCACCGCTTCCCCGAACCTCTACAACCGTCTGGTTGACGAGATGGAGAGCAACGAGATCAGCGTAAGCCAGCTCAACGTACCGCCGCAGATCCATGGCTACCAGAACCTTGAGTTCTCCCTGTATGCAAATGCGATCGGTGCGATGTTCAAGCGTAACAAGATCACTGAGCACGTTAATCTGCTTGATGCAGAGGGTACCAATGTACTTGCAGGCGCAATGAAGAATCAGTCCGAGGGCGGCGTTCCGGTACTTCCGCTGATCGGTGCGATCGTCAGCGTGGTTGCGGTACTCGGTACATGGGCTGTGCTTTCTATGATGGATGCTAACGTCAAGAGCGATACCAGAAAGCTCCGCGCTGACATCGACAGCCCTGAGACTGCTGCAAAGCTTCAGCAGTATGAGGATCTGAAGGTGATGAGAGATTCTGTCAGAAATTATGGCACACTCGTTACCAACACCAGCGAAGCGTTCCAGACTCATCCGCGTCTGACAAGTAAGTTCATTGAAGCCATCGACACCACTGTACACGATGTTATGGCAGCAAATGCGGGCACAACGGAAGAACCTGTGATCCTGAGCCTTGACTATGATTCCGGTGACATCGAGATCCCGATCGAGATCGAAACCAAGGATGAATTCTCTCAGAAGTATCCCGCACTCGTTGTGCAGAGCCTGTATGACAACTACAGTGACCTGTTTGCTGCGGTAGACTATGAAGGTTATGGTGTAAACGAGGGCACAAATGCAGATGATCCTGCTGCTCCGGTAGAGGAACGAAAAGAAGCAGCATTCACTCTGATTCTGACACTGCAGCCGAACATCAAGGCAGATCTTGAGAGAGATGCTGTAGAAGAAACCACAGAAGCGGACAGCTAAAGGAGGGTGATAACAATGAAAATGGAAATGAGCTATCGTGATAAAGTAATTCTGATCGTACTTCTGATCATCCTCGTTCTGGTCGGCGGTTTCTTCGCACTGATCAAGCCGAAGTATCAGGCATGGAAGGAAAGCAAGGCTCTTTATGCGACGACCAAGACAGAGTGGGATGGTATTGAACAGAAGAAGAACCAGATCCCGATCCTGCAGGACGGCATTAAGAAGGATTACAATGATTACAAGAAGATCGCACAGATCTTTGTAAATGATGCATTTAAATCTGCAAACGAGACATGGAGAAACGAAAAGACCAGTTATGAGATCGACCAGTATCTCCAGCCGTCAATTGATGAATGCAGTCTGGAAGTAGATAACATGGCACTGCAGAATGTCAAGGAAGAAATCATTGAGTACTATTTTTGTGAACCTGATGTCCTGACATATTCCCTGCTTGAAGCTGCTGATGTCAACGGCAACTACAACGCAGAGGTAGCAAAGGTCATGAAGGAAGCTACAGTACTTTCTCAGCGTGAGGTTGCTGAGGTAATGTGCCAGCCTGTTGAACTGACAGTGACCACCAACAAGGAAAATCTCCTGATGTTCCTTGACAAGCTCAGCGAAGAAAAGAATGCAGTTCTGATTAAGGCTGTTTCTGTAGAGAATTACCAGTTCAATGATGGACTGGAGAGCACAGTAACCGGTCCGGATGGTCAGGTCATGACAGTTGTACAGGAAGCTGCGGACGGTAATGGTACATCCTCTGTTACGATCAGCATTGCATTCTACAATGCTAAGCCTATCGACGAGCCGAACCTCGGCGAAATCGCATAATTCTGAAAAGGAAGTGACAACACGAACAAGACTTCATCGGAAAGGTGGTAAGGATGATGAAGGATAACAAAGGTACTGCAAAAGTAAAGGGTACTGTTTTGTTCACTGTTGTTTCCGTGCTTATGGTGCTCATCGTTTTTCTGATGGGCACACTCGCACTTGCAGCAACAGCAAGCAACAGAGCGTATACCAATTATCAGAAAGAGCAGACTGAGTACACCGCAAGACTTCTGCTTGATTCCGTTGTAGAAGCGATCAACCGTGATACAGCTGCAACAGGCATTAAGTCCCAGATGGTCAATTTGTCAGCAAGAGGCAGTGATATGGAAGTAAAGGTCGAGCTGGAAGGCACGGAACATACTGTCAGAATCACGAATGTTGGCAAACAGACTCTCTATAATGAAGCAAGAGCTGCGTGGGTGGAAGGTGTCGTTTATGAGGTAGCAGCAGTGAATTCCAAGCTGCTCGCAGACACGACCTACTGCGCATACATCATCGGCGAGCATGATGTAGTAACCAGAACCAACGGCGGCGGCGGTGCGTTCGTATCCATGGGCGACATCGGCGGTCAGGACAATGAAATCGGTACCGGTGGTTTCATTACCGGCGGTACATATATCGGCGTTGGTATTGACCCTGAGGATTACAGCCTCGGCAAATATGGTGAAACGATCATTGACGCTCCGTTCTATGTAAAGGGAAACGTCGTGGCTACCAATGAAGTGTTCTTCCACTTCACAGCCCCCGGCGACTCCTTCGTTGTAACAGGCGACTACACAGCAAGCGGACAGGGCGGTCTGATCCCTGTATTTGACGGTTTCCACTGGGATCCCACACTTACAAATCAGTCCTATGAGGAACTGCCCTACTTCTATGTCGGCGGCACACTGACGCTCAACTCTGAGAAAAGAGGAGCAGGCGGCGCAGCCAATGTCATGGGTGATGATGATTATGCAGTCAACATCTACTGCGGCGAGCTGGTTGTAGACACCAAGGTAGGTCTGAACCTGCATGGTGATCTCTATTGCTTTGATCCGAACGGCGTAAACAAGATCGGTTCTGACGGTTCTCGTTCTGCACTCTACAAATGGACTGCACAGACACTCCAGAAAAAGGACGGCAGCCGCACGGAGCTTGGTAACTTCTACTCCATGGGTGATGTTGAACTGGGCGGTCCGAATCCCAACCATGCAATTGAGATCGAAGGCGATCTGCGTGCAGAAGGAAATGTTTCGATCACACAGGGCAATGTAACAGTTCACGGCGATCTGGTCTGCGGCGGTACGCTCAGCAATAATCGGAATCTGACCGTAACTGGCAATATCTATGCAAGTGACATCAACAATTCCGGCAAAATCGATTGTCGTGGTCAGATCATTGCATACAATGTTTCCAACCAGGGCGATACATCCGGTAAAGCACCGACCATCCAGAGCACAGCCGGTCTGACACCGACGGGTTCAAAGCGTGTATGGACGGAATTTACCGAATTTACAGTAAATGAAGCTGCAAATCCGCGTAACTTCACATATACCTATACGGAATATGTGGATGAGAATGGTCTGGTCACTTCGCAGGAATTTAGAAAAACGGTTCCTCATTATGATGAATACGCGATTTCACTGCACGCTTCCTATCTGGAATTCCTGGAGACAACGGATGCAGAATACCAGAGAATCAAGGCTCTGTATGATAATTCCGGTGCGGCAAATGCAACAACTGTGGACATCTTCAGCATTTCCGCAGCATACGGCAAGGACATTTATCCGATCGAATTCATGCAGCATATGCTGCTGAGCGCAACGGACGGCATCGTCAAGGAGCCGGTAGAATCGGACTACACCTCCGCAGGTTATCCGACCAAGATCGAAGAGCTTGGTCCGAATATCTATGATACGGGTACAGCTTCACTGAAGGTTCCGTCATACACAGCAGCACAGCTTGAAGCAGCCGGCTATCTGAAAGACGGCGGCACTCCCGGTCGTGGCGATGATTATTATGAGATCGACATGTCCTGTGAGCTGGTCGGCGATTTCAACGGCAATATCCATGTCAATACCGACAGCGATCCGATTACAGTCATTCTGAACAATGTCAGAATGAGCCAGGACGGCGGCGGCGGCAAGACACAGATCATTGTCGATGACAGCAAGCAGGTAACATTCTTTATGAGAGGCAATGTCGTAGTTGACAGCGGCAGCATCATCACAGAAAACTACATGGATCATTTCTTTGGTGCAGGCGGATGGAATAATTCGACCAGAACCGCCGGCAACCTGGCGGGTATGATCAGCGATCTGACGATCTACCAGAATGCACATGTGGGTGACTG
>CALGTT010000445.1 GCA_937901485.1 uncultured Ruminococcus sp. | reverse complement strand
ATTTGGATAATGCCAACGTAGGGACGACTGTAAAGCGCTGACGCTTACACGTCGGTGCATTTTTTATGCGCACGCAAAGGAAGCTATCGAAATCGGTAGCTTCCTTTTTTATTGCCGTCTGTCTGATTGAAATCAATCTATGGAGGAAAGCTATGTACAAAACACAAATGGAGGCGGCGAGGAAAGGTATCGTCACAAGGGAAATGGAGATCGCGGCCAAAAAAGAGTACCGCACACCGGAAGAAATTCGTGCGCTTGTTGCAAAGGGACAGGCAGTCATATGCGCAAACAGACTGCATAAGTGTATCGACCCAACCGCGGTCGGGTCGATGCTCCGTACAAAAATCAATGTCAATCTGGGTGTTTCCAGGGATTGCAGGAATTCTGAAACTGAGATGCAGAAGGTCATGGCGGCAGTGAATATGGGCGCAGACGCTATTATGGACTTGTCCTCCCACGACAATACTCAGCCGTTCCGAAAAAAACTGATCGCAGAGTGTCCGGCAATGATCGGGACTGTTCCGGTTTACGACAGTGTGATCCACTACCAGCGTGACCTTGGCGAACTGACTGCAAAGGATTTTATTGATGTGGTACGTCTGCACGCAGAAGACGGTGTTGACTTCGTTACGCTTCACTGCGGCATTACACGAAAAACCATCGAGCAAATCAAACAGCATAAGAGAAAAATGAATATTGTCTCGCGCGGCGGTTCCCTGGTGTTCGCCTGGATGAGCATGACAGGAAAGGAAAACCCCTTTTACGAATATTACGATGAAATCCTTGAAATTTGCCGTGAATATGACGTCACAATTTCGCTGGGTGACGCTTGTCGTCCGGGATGCCTTGCGGATGCCGGAGATGTCTGTCAGATCGAGGAGCTTGTGCGGCTTGGCGAGCTTACCAAAAGAGCATGGGAAAAAGATGTGCAGGTAATGATAGAGGGACCCGGACATATGCCGCTTGACCAGATTGCAGCGAATATGAAGATACAACAGACGATATGCATGGGTGCACCGTTCTATGTACTTGGCCCGTTGGTTACGGATATTGCGCCGGGGCATGACCATATTACCTCTGCGATAGGCGGTGCTGCGGCGGCAATGAATGGTGCGGCATTTCTCTGTTATGTGACGCCCGCCGAGCATCTTGCGCTCCCGAATTTAGATGATGTCAGACAGGGCATCATCGCTTCTAAAATCGCTGCGCACGCTGCCGATATCGCAAAACATATTCCACACGCAAGAGAGATTGACGACCAAATGGCTGAGGCACGCAGATCCTTTGACTGGGAAAAACAGTGGGCGTGTGCTATTGATCCCGAAACCGCAAGAAAAATACGCGATGAGAGAAAGCCTGAGATCGAGGAAAGCTGTTCCATGTGCGGAAAATTCTGTGCTGTGAGAAGCATGAACAAAGCTCTTGAGGGCGAATACATCGACATTCTGTGAGGTTGAACTATGGTAAAAATCAATGGTGAGGAAAAGAATGCGGCTGGAAAAACAATTGCGGAATATCTCAGAGAAAGCGGCTGTGATACAAAGCGGATCGCGGTTGAGCTGAACGGCGATATCCTGCCGAAATCCCGATATGAAAGCACATTCCTGCAAGACGGCGATGTCATGGAAGTGGTCAGCTTCGTGGGAGGAGGCTGATATGACAAAAGAAGAATGGTACAGTGCACTTGCACAGCGGCATGGCGCAGATCTGCAGCGGAAATTTTCAGCAGCGTGTGCAGCGGTCTGCGGTCTTGGCGGTCTTGGCTCAAATGTGGCAATTTCTCTTGCACGGGCAGGCGTGGGAACGCTCCATCTCATCGACTTTGACAGTGTGGATATCTCAAATCTACACCGTCAGCAGTATGCGATTTCACAGCTCGGCATGTACAAAACTGCGGCTATGAAACAGACACTTTCGGAGATCGCTCCTTACTGCAATGTCATAACGCATACAGAAAAGCTTACAGAATATAATCTGTCACTGCTTGCAGACTGCGATATTATCTGTGAGTGTTTTGATAACGCCGGGTGCAAGGCTATGCTTGTAAACGGCGTGATAGAGAATTATCCTGATAAATATATCGTTGCGGCATCGGGAATGTCAGGCTTGCATCCATGCAACACGATTCAAACGAAACGTCTTGGAAAACGGCTGTATCTCTGCGGTGACGGAACAAGTGACGTTTCAGAGGACGGTACATTGTTCGCGCCTCGTGTCATGCTCTGCGCCGCACATCAGGCGAACACAGTACTGCGTATCATTGCAGGAAAATTTGAAGTATAGAAAGGAATATATGATGGAAGATAAATTGATTTTAGGCGGACATGAATTCCGCTCGCGTTTTATTCTCGGTTCGGGAAAGTATTCCATGAACCTCATCGAAGCGGCTGTCCGTGATGCAGGGGCGGAAATTATCACACTTGCTGTCCGCCGTGCCAATACCAAGGAGCAGGAGAATATCCTGGACTACATACCTAAGGGTGTCACCCTTTTGCCGAACACCTCCGGCGCAAGAACGGCGGAAGAAGCCGTTCGCATTGCAAGGCTTGCAAGGGAACTTGGCTGCGGTGATTTTGTAAAGATCGAGATCATGCGTGATACGAAATACCTTCTCCCTGATAACAGCGAAACCATCAGGGCGACCGAGATCCTCGCAAATGAGGGCTTTGTGGTACTGCCGTATATGTACCCTGATTTGTACACAGCGCGTGATCTGGTAAATGCAGGTGCGGCGGCTGTCATGCCGCTTGCCGCTCCCATTGGCTCGAACAAGGGGCTTGCCACAAGAGAATTCATTCAGATTCTCGTTGATGAAATTGATCTGCCTGTCATCGTGGATGCCGGCATCGGCAAACCCTCGCAGGCATGTGAGGCAATGGAAATGGGTGCGGCGGCAATTATGGCAAATACCGCCCTTGCAACCGCCGGTGATCTGCCGATGATGGCGGCGGCATTCCGGAATGCAGTTGAAGCCGGAAGAAAGGCGTATCTTTCGGGACTGGGACGGGTGCTGACCCGTGGGGCTTCTGCTTCTGACCCGCTGACGGGCTTTTTGCGGGATTGAGGTGCATGATGGACAACAGATTTTTTGTGGACGGCAAGCACCTTTCCTCTGCCGCCCTTGAAAAGAAATATGGCGACGCCTACCGTGAGATCCATGAAAACGCCACGGACATTCTCGCCATGCTGAACGCGCACGACTACGAGGGCACACGCTCGGCCTTGCTGAAAAAGAGAGAAAAAAACAGAGAGGTGCTAATAAAGAAGCTGATGGAGATGACCTGAATGATGTGGATCGCAAAATAAAA
>CALGTT010000444.1 GCA_937901485.1 uncultured Ruminococcus sp. | reverse complement strand
GTCTGGCACAGGAGGAAAACCAGTTCGATTTCGCCGCAGTCTGCGACGAGATCTGCAAGAAGCTCATTATCCGCCATCCCCATGTATTCGGTGATGTGAAAGCGGAGGATACCGCCGCGGTACTGCAAAACTGGGATGCCATCAAAAAGGAAACCAAGGGACAGGAAACTTACGCAGATACGCTCTATAGCGTTGCAAAGTCCCTGCCTGCACTGGCAAGAGCACAGAAAGTCGGAAAACGTGCGGCAAGAGCCGGCATGGATTTTGACGATGCAGCCGCAGCATTTGACTGCGTTCGTGCAGAACGTGCGGAATTGCAGGAGGCAATGGCACAGGGAGATGCTGCGCGCATGGAGGAGGAGCTGGGCGACCTGCTGTTTTCCTGCGTGAATACGGCACGTCATCTGGGCATTGACGCAGAACAGGCATTGACGAAAGCGACCAATAAATTTACCGCGCGGTTTGCAGCGACCGAGCAGCTTGTGATTGCCGATGGCAAGAATATGCCGGAGCTGGGAATTGACGCACTTGATGTGTACTGGGCACAGGCAAAGGAGCAGTGCACACCGGAAACACTCTGAAATCCGCCGGAATCCGGCGCATCCCACTGATAGGTTATCCCTGCGCGCAGGCGTGAGAGGATTTCCATATATGACAGGGCAGTGCTGTACAGGGATTGCCCAAGAACAAAAGAACACAGGAGGAATTATCATGACCAAATCTGAACTGATTGCAAAGTACGCAAAGCACACAGGCTGCACCAAGAAGGAAGCAGAGGAAACTGTGAATTTTATTTTCGACACCATCCGTGACACACTCGCAACGGGTGAAAAGGTGGTTCTGACAGGCTTCGGTACATTTGATGTGCGCGAACGCCGCGAGAAGGTATGCCTCAATCCGCGTACCAAGGAGCCGATCAAGCTGCCGTCCGGCAAGGCACCGGCATTCAAGGCTGGCAGAGGTCTGAAGGACGCTATCAATCCGAAGGACTAAGCTCCATGCGGCTTGACAAATATCTGAAAATTTCCCGACTCATCAAACGCCGCACGATTGCCAATGAAGCCTGTGACGCTGGCAAAGTGCTTGTCAACGGCAAAATTGCGCGCGCGTCCTATGATGTCAAGGTCAACGATGTGATTGAAATCCAGATGGGCGCACGTCCGGTCAAGGTGCGCGTCCTCACGGTGACAGAACACGCGACCAAGGCAGATGCGGCAGAGATGTATGAGGTAGCAAATGTATAAAGTGCGGACAATGCATGAAATCCGATATACCCCAAATCCCCCCTTAGTCAAATCTAAGGGGGATATTTTTTGCAATACCACGCAAGGGCTGCCGCACTGCAATTTTTTTTTGCAATGTGACAAAAAGATATGGACAAAATAGATAAAATGTGATATAATATTTATAACAAATAATTACAAACTGTATAGCAGCGACGGAACTTCGG
>CALGTT010000443.1 GCA_937901485.1 uncultured Ruminococcus sp. | reverse complement strand
GGGGTTTCTGTGGTTGCGGGAGCCGGATTTGAACCGACGACCTTCGGGTTATGAGAATCGTATAATGGCTATTTTTCGTGAAAAATCGAATGATTATACCCTTATTTAAGGGTATTCGCTACTGTTTTACCAATTTTTGCTAACGATTCAGACCCGAATTTTCGGTTTAAGGGTATGGTAAGGGTACGCTCAAAAACCGGTCTTGAAAGCCTCAAAATATGACTTCAACTGTAGTAAGTATAGCATATTTTGTTGAGAATGTCAAGCATTTTTCTCAGAAATGCGTCAAAAATAGAGCTTTTCTATATTTCGTGCAACTATTCCTCAAAAATATTTACCCTTGTTCAAGTCGCTTTCTCAAACGATAAATAATCGCTCCAACATATTCTTTCTTAGGACAGACTGTGGCATATGTATCCAGCTGCCTTTCGTTCCCGCTCCTTTACCATCATTGAAAAGAGTCCCTATGACTTCACACCTAACTCAAAATCCCGCCGCTCCATCATCAAGACAGAGCAGCGGCATTCTTTTGAGAAATTATTATGAGAGATTTTCCCAGCATTACGCTGCCAGAAATTCCTCAAAACTTTCCGTATACCCCGAACCAACCGCCGCAGCATACTGGAGCACGAGAGCCGCATCCTCTGCACCGAAGGTGCCGTTGCCGTTCGTATCGGCTGCAATTTCCTGAGCATCTGTCAAACCGCTGTCCATATCAGCACCGACAAGAGCTGCTGCAATCAGGATATTTGCGGCATCAAGAGAATCAACCTCACCATCTGTATTTACATCACCGAGAGAATTCCCCTCATCTTCAGGAATATTATCCACGGAGGTTTCGTATTCGCCGTCCCCATTCGTATCCACAAACGCTGCGATCGTAGATTCATCCATCTGTCGCAGACATACGGTGTCATACTTTGCAGGAACAGAGAATGTCAAAGTGTTAGAGGTCGCCGTGCTGTGATTTGCCTGTACTTCGATGTTTTCCAGACAGTCACCGGACAGATACCATTCACCGTTCTCATAGGAGAAGGTCAGCTTATTTGCGGAATCGCCGGATATGTCGATCGTGTGGAAGCTGGTGTCAGTGAGAACATCGTTTCGTACCATGTGGAAGCTGTAAGTGTTACTGTTGCCCTGCTGGTTCAATTCAAATCCGTTGGGCTGAAATACAATATCTTCAGTTCGGGTAGCATTGACACGCATGAGGCAGTCAGGATATCGCATCTGAAGGCTGGCAGGTGATTTGCCATCCGAAGTCAAACGATAGTATGCCTCCGGATCGTACATGACGTAACGCAGGGGTGCTTCTCCTTCACCAAACATAAATCCATAATAGGAGATAATTTCATCATCAGAAGCGCTGATAAATCCATCATCAGTTTCTATCATAGACTCTACATTGCAGTTCGGCATATTTCTGGTTTCAAGACTTGTAACATCATTACTCTCATCATTATTAGGAATTTCATTTGTAAAGAGACTGTATTGTGTTAATTGGTTAATGTCATTTTCCACCCAGAGGATTAATCCATCAGTTTTTCCATCTCCATTTCTGTCACCCTCTGTAACATCACGAGCCGGAATATACCAACTGCCAGTAGTGGTATTAATATACATACAGTAAGTATCGAAAACGTTCGGGAATTCTGCATTCTCCGCTCTATTCGGAAAAGCCGTCTGATTCGAATCATAAATATAGATCTTGACATTATATTGAGTTGGCATATTCTTGAATGTATAGGTTCCAATTTCCTTGCCATAAGCAACCACAGCATGGGATAGGGATTCCGCTTCAGTTCGAACCATATAGCAAAGCAATACTGGCGGACCATCCATTGTAACCCAATCACAGATGTTCTTTAATTTTTCGTTTTCAGATTTTCCGACATAGTTATTAATTTTCTTCTGGAATGGAGTGATTCGTTGTAAAAGTGAATGTGAATTGATAAGAGATTTCAGATTATCATTCATCACAACACTCCGGAGAATTTCCGCAGGCTTTCCTTCAATATCAGTACCTAAAGCAGACGGGTGGATGATGCCATAGCAATTATATATCGCCAGCATAGAAAGTCCGAAACAAGAACCATAATACTTTTCCTTGTAAATCGCATCCATCATCAGGTCTTCTTCTATGTAGTCCTTTCTGTCCGTTGTATTTCTCACAATCGAAATCAATTGCTGTATGTGTTTTTCCTCCAAACAATACCTGCGGTTTCCATCAATAAAAATAGACGCTTTGTTCTGGAAATTCCAGCTATCTTCTGTCTCAATGAATACCGGACTCCGTGTTGTGGTCGCAGTTTCACTCTCTGTTGTGGTTTCTGTGGCGGTGGTGGTTGTAGTTGTAGCGGATGTTGTCGTGGTTGTTGTGGTGGTGGTAGATGTTGTTGTACTGGTAGTCGTTGTAGTTGTAGCGGATGTTGTTGTAGTCGTTGTAGTTGTAGTGGATGTTGTCGTACTAGTGGTTGTTGTGGTGGTAGATGTTGTTGTACTGGTAGTCGTTGTCGAAGTCGTGGTGGATGTTGTCGTGCTGGTAGTCATCGTAGTTGTGGTGGACGTTGTCGTGCTGGTGGTTGTTGAAGTCGTGGTAGATGTTGTCGTACTGGTCGTCGTCGAAGTCGTAGTAGATGTAGTTGTAGTAGTAGTTGTTGTCGGCTCAGTAGTAGTGGTTGTAGTCGTCGTCATCTCAGGCACTTCTCCCGTATAGGGGAACTCGTCAATTTCTCCTGCAAGGTACATATTCAAGATGATGAGGTCGGTCATTGTGATCTCGCCATCTGCATTCAGGTCAGAGTTGATATAGCCCTGTACATTGAGAGACGTGCCTTTATTCAGGTGATCGGACAGTGAATCTGCATCTTCCTTTGTGATTTTTCCATCCGTGTTGATATCGCCGAGAGTGTTTTCGGGTTTGGGAGGAGCCGTTGTTATGGTGGTTGTCGTGGTTGTGGGCTTTGGTGTTGTTGTGGTGGTTGTCATCGAAGTCGTTGTAGTAGTTGTCGTTTCTGGTTCGGTGGTGGTTGTTTCTGCTGGTGCATCTGAAAGATAACCACCTTGATTTAAAACAGCAATATCATTCTCCACCCAGAGAATTTTGCCTTCATTCTCTGTAACATCACGTCCCGGAATATACCAGCTATATTCTTCAGTGTTGATATACATACAGTACGCATCTGAAAAATCTGCATAATCGCAATCATAAATCAGAATTTTGGTATCATATACAGTTTTCTGTTCCTCAAACGTGTATAAACCTTTCTCTACACCATAGGCAACAACGGCATGGGAGAAATTTTCAGTAGGAATCGTGTAGCAAAGCAGAGTGGGAGATCCATCGGATACACATTCTAACAGGTCGCGCATTTTTTCAAACTCAGTACAATACTTATAATAATCATCTATTCTGATTTTTATAGATGAAATTCTTTGTAACATCTGATAGTACGTTATCAACGATTTCAGCTCATCTGTTAAAATGAGATCATTTAAGTTGTTGCCTCCTCCATAATTTTCATATGGTAAAAGCCCGTTAAATGCCAATATAGCTAACACACTCATACCATATGGTGCACCACCACTTCTCATTATAAGCTCTCGTTCTAAAACATCTCTATCAATTGCATCAAGTTGGCTTAATAATTTTTCTTTGTACTCGTCTGATATGAAATAACGACTGGTACCAGATTCCTCATCATACTCTGTGAAATACTCAGTACAATTTCGAAAGCCCCAATTATCTCGTCCCCATAAGAAGCCATTAGTGTTATTTTCAGATGTGGTGGTCATCGTTGTCGTAGTTGATGTAGTTGTTGTTTCGGATTCGGTGGTGGTTTCCGTCGGTTCTTCGGAGAGGGCTACAAAGTTTCTTCCGTATTTTTCGGCGTAGGCTTGGGCCGTGGAATTAGGGTAGCCATGGATGGTGGCAGTGGGAGAGATTGTACTTTCACCATTATAGATATTGCAGGTGGGGTTGGAGATTGTAATGGTGGTTAAGCTATTACAGCCAAAAAACGCACCATCTCCAATGCTGGTGACACTGTCCGGAAGGGTAATATTTGTTAATCCATCACAACACCAAAATGCATCATATCCAATACTGCTAATACTATCCGGAAAGGTAATACTGGTTAATCCATTGCACCATGCAAATGCAGAATCTCCAATGCTGGTGACACTGTCCGGAAGGATAATACCGGTTAATCCATAACAATAAAAAAATGCATAATCTCCAATACTGGCAACACTGTCCGGAAGGGTAATGTTGGTTAATTTAGTACAATATGCAAATGCAGAAAATCCAATGCTGGTAACACTGTCCGGAAGGGTGATACTGGTTAAGCCATCACAATATGCAAATGCAGAATCGCTAATGCTGGTGATACCATTTGGAACGATGTATTCTCCTTGTCTTCCTTCAGGGAAAACAATCAGCTCCGTCCCATCCTTTGAAAATAATACACCATCAATATCTTTATAATTCTGATTATTGTCACTCACTTGTATTTCTGTCAGTACATCACAACAATAAAACGCCCCATCTCCAATACTTGTGACACTGTCCGGAAGGATGATGCTGGTTAAGCCATCACAATCATGAAATGCATACTCTCCAATGCTAGTAACACCATTTTCGATTTCTGCACTCACAATATCTTGTCGATAGTCGTACCATGACATGTCGGAAGAATCACTCCAGTTTTCCATCTTCCCCTCCCCACTAATCGTGAGAAATCCTTCAGAGTCAAGCGACCACATCAGGTTATCTCCCTTTGCCCCGAACTCACCTGAAGCTATAATCTCTGTTGCGACTTCAGATTCTGCCATAATCTCAATGAATCCGTCCGTCCAATCAACAGAACCATTTGCTACATAATTAACGCCCTCAACTTCATTTGACCAAATATGCAATTTTGTATTTCCTGATATGTAATCTATGGCGTATACGTCACCTTCTGCCACTGTTTCTGGAATTGTTATCATGTATAAAATAACGTTACATGCCGGATAATCCATTATATCGCCGCCTGCCCATGTCTGCCAAATATAATTTTCATTATATTCATAAGTCATAGTCATAGTAAGCTTTTCACCGCCTAATTTAAGCGCGTTGAACGAGTTTATAACCTTATAAGTGCACCGTTCATCTACACTGATACCAAACTCTACAGCATTAACTCCGGCATTTTCCGTTAATCTAACATAAATCGGAATCGTGTATCCAGCAGTCTCCTTATCCGTATCCGCCTCCTTCAATTCACTTAAAGTAAACGATTTTTGGTCTATTGCAATTGTTACACCGCCTGCAGAAGCAGATGCGTTCATCAATGATGCAAATGCATCTCCCTGCCCCACAAACACTACACAGCAGACCATCGCCGTTATGAGTGCCGCAAACCTTTTCCATACTGAATATTTCACAAAAATCTCTCCTTTACCCATCACTAATTTGGGAGTTTTTCCATTTACTGTAAGTATAGCATAAATGCAGAAAAATGTCAACAATTTTGCTCAAAATGAAAAGGTGAACGTGGAAGCGCTCACCTTTTCATATCAGACTTCTTAATATACAGGTTCGACACAGATATATGCCACATCTAAACCAGCTTCAGCCTTCTTAACAAACTCTTCATTATTCCAATGATCTGGAATATGTTCATAATAAATTGTGATGGAAGTAGTAGAATCATTTTTGAAAAATGCATTCGCTCCGATATAGCTGATTGATGAAGGAAGTATCACTTCTTCAAGCGATGTACAGCCATAAAATGCTTCTGCTTCGATTCGTTCCGCACCCTCAAGCTGCGTTACTTCTTCACTGAGATTATACACCTTGATGCCTTCAATTATCACTTTTTTTATATCTGTCTTGTAGCTAAATGCCTTCTCACCGATAGCATACACCGGTACGCCTTCCACATACTCCGGAATTACGACTTCTGTTACTGTGCCTTGGTAGCCGGTGATTGTGGCT
>CALGTT010000442.1 GCA_937901485.1 uncultured Ruminococcus sp. | reverse complement strand
ATGTCCTCTCTGCATGGACGGAACAGCTTGCGGATTATGAGATCACACAGCCCTTTGCACAGCTTGCGCGTCCCGTGCATCGTCTGGAGGAATCGGAGCGTTCCGCTGTGGAGGTGACATGCTTTGCCGGAATGACGATGACGAACGTGGCACTGCTCGGCAGGATGACAAAATTCGGCTGGGATAAGGGCACGCCGCAGGATGCAGGCTTCTTCTACGAGTTCACGCGCTCGGATGCGGTGCGCCGTGAAAAGGACGAAACGGGGAACATGCGGAATGTCGGACACGGTGCGGAGCTGATCTTCTCCGGCATGTGCGCGGCGTATTACGAAACGGACGATGTGACGATCGAAAAGGTGCAGTTCTTCCGTCTGGGTGATGCAAAGCCCATTGCACTGGGAGAAGTGAATGCGCGGTATTTCAGCGAGATCATGATGCAGCTTGAAGCCGCATTTGCAGGCGCGTCCGCAGAAGAAAAGGAGTAAGCAATGAAACGAATCACAGCAATGATGCTTGCCGCAGTCATGGGACTTTCCCTGACTGCCTGCAATGCCTCGGAGAAAGTCAGCGTGCTTGAATCCGCCGCATCCACACAAGCCGCCACGCTCCCCGAAGTGCCGGAGGGCGCGATCACGGATGAGTCCGGCAGTTTTGTCTATGACGGCCCTCTGCGTCAGGGCGGCGACGATGAAAACGGCTATATTCAGGTGCCGCTTGGCTATGTGAATTTTCAGGAGGAGGGCGTTGAGGGACTGACGCAGTATTCCGATCCGACCGGCGTGAATGTCGTGACGCTTGACTGCTACAAGGACATCAACTATCAGGATGCTGCCAACAATCTCCGCGCCTACATGGAATCGCAGACGAATATTGAGGGGCTGACGGGCGCAGTCGTGCCGATCAACGGCTACAACGCGCTCCAGCTCTACTGCCACTTTACCGATGCGGACAAATTCCTTGTCGCATGGCTGATCGAAGACCCTGCCAACACAATGAATACCTACTATCTCGCGATCGAGTTTGTCAACGAAAAATCCGAGATCATGGCATGTTCCTCCACGTTCCAGACCAAGGAGGATTACCACGCATCTGCGGCGAATGCAGACAATACATAAAAGTGATCCCCCAGCCGTCAGGCTGGGGGATGGGCAATTGTGCCAATTCGGAATGGGAGTTTTCGATGAATTCGCAGATTTACATTTCCGCGCAGATATGGTATAATAGAGGTATCACCATCAGGCAAGCGGCTTTTTGAGTACCGCATCCCATTGCTTGTACTCCGGATAGACCGCTGTGAGCACTGCATAGAATGCGTCCGAATGATTCTGGTGCAGAAAATGCGTGTATTCGTGAAATAATGTCCCGTAAATGCAGCCGATCGGGTACTGCATCAGCCGGAAATTGATGGAGATCCTTCCAGTCGAGGGCGTACAGCTTCCCCAGCGTGAGGTCATTTCCTTGATCTGCACACGCGCCAGCGGGACAGCGTAGCCGGCTTTGTGGAATGCTTCGTAAACCTCACGGTTAAGCTGCGTGTAAAGGGCAGTGCATTCCGCGATCAGCCATTGGCGGTATGCGGTGTACGCTTCCTGTTCATTGCGTGCAAAGAGCGAAAGCACGCCGTTTTTCAGCATCGGCTTGCAGGGCTTCGATATCCATCGCAGCGTGATGCGCTCTCCCAGAAAGTGATGCTGTGAACCGTCCGAATGATCCAGTAAGGCGCTGCGCTGTGCAAGTGCCCTGTCCACCATCTCTGCCAGGTCTGCACTGTGTTCGAGCAGAAAACGGCGGATGTAGGATTCTGATACATCGTGCGGTGCGGAAATATAAATGATGCCGTCCGTCTTGACGTGCACACGAATATTCTTCATTTTTTTGTACATGATCCGGTATTCTATTCTTCTGCCATTGCAGTTGAGTTCCATAGTGCGGGAGTCCTTTCATTGGGATATCCTTATTATACCATATCCATCCGCAAAAAGCAATAAAGGCAGCACACAATTTTGTGCATTACTGCCGAAAGGAGAATGAATTATGAAAAAACGTATCTTCAGCGCGATCCTGCTGCTTTGCAGCATGGGCATGTTCACTGCCTGCACACAGGAGGAGGTCGATCTCTTTTTCGACACCGTTTCCATGGTCGATCAAGCCATGAATTCCACCACCGATGCCCCCACCGAGGAAGTACAGGAGACTGAAGCAGAAACCGAAACTGTCCCCACAGAAGCCCCCGTGACCGAGAAGCCGACCACGGAGAAACCCACCACGGAGAAGCCGGCAACCGAGAAACCGACAACGGAAAAGCCTACCACCGAGAAGCCCGAAACAGAGCCGCAGACGACTGAGGAGGAATCCGATATCGTGTGGGGCGAGAGCTACACGACCGCGGAGGATGTGGCAGAGTACATTTATCTGTACGGTGAGCTGCCGGAGAATTTCATCACGAAGAAAGAAGCCGGCGATCTTGGTTGGGAGAGCCGCGAGGGAAATCTCTGGGAGGTTGCACCCGGCATGAGCATCGGCGGCGACTATTTCGGCAATTATGAGGGACTGCTCCCGGAGGGTAAGTACCGTGAATGCGACATCA
>CALGTT010000441.1 GCA_937901485.1 uncultured Ruminococcus sp. | reverse complement strand
GGCATACTGCCGCCGCGCAGGCATCGTACTTGTCCTGCGCATCCACAAAACCGAGGTCATGCACCGCATCGCGGATGTCCTCCGGAATGTCCAGTTTGCCGCCGCCGATGAGCACAAGCTGCAAGTCGGAGGGCTGGCGTTTTTTGTATTCGGAAAAATATTGCAGCAGCAAGGGCACATTCTTTCCGACATCCTTTCTGCCGGCATAGAGCAGAAACGGCTGTTCCAAGCCGTATTTCTGCCGGAATCGCGCAGCGTCCCCAGAAATGCCCGTATCCATGCCAATGCCCATGAGAATCTGGCGGACATTGGTGTCCGAGAAGCCGTAGAGCCGTTCTGCAAGCTCCATTTCGGGCGCGGCATTGTACACCATACCTGCCGCCTGCCGGAACACCTCGCGGAATCGCTGAAAATACGCATACCCCTCATCGTGGAAGCACGGAATCAGCACTGCCTGTTCCGGTGCAGCCTGTACGCCGTAATACGTCGTACCGAATAGATAGGGGATGAACACAAAGACGGCATATTCCTCCCTGTGCGACCGGATATGATCGTACAATGCCGGACTGTTGACCATCTCGCGCAGGAAAACATCCTCCTCCTCCAGCGTGATGGGCTGTTTCCCGATGAGCTTGGCATTGATTGCGTCAAATGCCGCAGTATCGCGTTTTCTGACGGGAAAACGATGGATGGGAATGCCGCTTTCCAGTGTGGAGCTGCCGGCTTTGTGGAAATTCACACTCCAGTCCGCGGAAAATTCCCTGACGCAGGTCGTGAGGATTTCCACCGGTACGCCGGCTTTGTGCAGATGTGTGGAAACCTCGCGCAGCTCCATTTCCGCACCACCCGGAATATGGTCGTCAAACCATGGGGCAACAAAGGCGATTTTCTTCATATCACTTGTTCCCTCCGTCAATAAAATAGCGAAGATACGCGGCAAACTGTTCGCGTATGGTTTCGTACCGGAAATCTGCAAGCCTGCGCTCCTGTCCTGCAATGATCTGTTCACGCAGAGCCTTGTCCTGCATGAGCCGTTCGAGCAGCATTGCTGCCTCCAGCGGATCGTTGGCCTTGAGCAGGAGTCCGCTGCCGCCGAGCGTGGAGGCAATGGCACTGGTATCGTAGGCAATGACCGGCACATGGAAGAACATCGCCTCCACAAGCGGTACGCAGAATCCCTCGTGCTCACTCATGCACAGGAATGCGTCAGCAATGTGATAATAGGCGAGAATTTCGGCAAATTTGATATGCCCCGTGAAAATCACATCGGGCAGCTCCAATGCCTGCACATAGGTTTGCAGGCGTTCGTAATAGTTTTCCATGCCCTGATACGAGCCGACAAGGATCAGACGGGATTTGG
>CALGTT010000440.1 GCA_937901485.1 uncultured Ruminococcus sp. | reverse complement strand
CTGCGCCCCCGAGTCCCGCTTTTTCATTCAAGATTTAGATTTTACATAGTACTAAACTAAAAAAGGAACAGCATTTTTCAGCCGTTCCTTTCTAAAAAAATTCTGCCAATAGCCATGACGCTCTGCTTGCAAGCGTCATGCGGTTGCAGTACTTTGCTCGCGAAACAGGGACTCTCCCTGACAGAACGCCTTTCAAACGCGTCTGCCAGCGCGGGCTCCGCGCCGCCTTAGTGACAATCCTCGCAATCCGGTACTTTACCGATGATCGGCTCAGGATCGACACCCTGCTTCTCGTAGTAGTTCCACAGCGCGGACTTGATCGCCTGCTCTGCGAGCACCGAGCAGTGTACCTTCACTGCCGGCAGACCGTCGAGTGCTTCCATCACTGCCTTGTTCGTCAGCTGCAGTGCCTCGTCGATCGTCTTGCCCATGATCAGCTCCGTTGCCATCGAGGATGTCGCAACCGCTGCACCACAGCCAAAGGTCTTGAACTTGACATCCGTGATCACATTGCCGTCGATCTTCAGATACATCTTCATGATATCGCCGCACTTGGCATTGCCTACCTCGCCGATACCGTCCGCATTCTCAATTTCGCCCACATTTCGGGGATTTGTGAAATGATCCATTACCTTTTCACTGTAAATCATAAATCATACCTCCTATATGAATCTTACACCAGACTGGTGCCTTCCTTGCACATTCTTTCCCACATCGGTGACATCTCACGCAGACGGTTTACCACCTGCGGGATCACTTCCAGAATGTAGTCCACATCTTCCTCCGTGAATTCCTCACCGAAGCTCAGACGCAGAGAACCGTGTGCGACCTCGTGCTTCAGTCCCAGTGACAGCAGTACATGGGACGGATCGAGTGAACCGGAGGTACATGCAGAGCCGGAGGATGCACAGACACCGTGATAATCCATCATCAGCAGCAGGCTCTCACCCTCAATGCCCACGATGGACACGTTCACATTGCCGCACAGACGCTGCTCACGGCTGCCGTTGAGTCTGGTCTGCGGAAGCTTCAGAATGCCGTCAATGAGCTTCTCGCGCAGAGGTGTCAGCTTTGCAATTTTTGCCGGAATATCGGCAGTCGCAAGCTCAATTGCCTTGGCAAGTCCCATGATGCCCGCAACGTTCTCCGTACCGGCACGCCGACCGGATTCCTGACCGCCGCCGTGTACCAGATTCGGCAGGATGATGCCCCTTCTCACATACAGCGCACCCACGCCCTTCGGGGCATGGAACTTGTGACCGGAAAGGGAAAGCATGTCGATGTTCTGCGCCTTGACATCAATTTCCACATTGCCCACAGCCTGCACTGCGTCCGTGTGGAACAGTACCTTGTGCGCCTTGCAGATCGCACCGATCTCCGCAATGGGCTGGATCGTGCCGATCTCGTTGTTGGCATACATGATGGTCACAAGCGCGGTGTCCTCACGGATCGCCTTTTCCACATCCGCCGGATCTACCAGACCATCCGCGCTGACGGGGAGGTAGGTCACCTCAAAGCCGTGCTTTTCCAGATATTCGCAGGTGTGCAGCACCGCATGGTGCTCAAACACACTCGTGATGATGTGCTTCTTGCCCTGTGCCGCCAGACGGTCACAAGTACCCTTGATCGCCCAGTTGTCGGACTCCGAACCACCGGCAGTGAAATAGATCTCGTTTGCCTGCGCACCAAGACAGGCTGCCACTCTTGCGCGTGCTTCATTCAGGGCTGCGTGAGATTCGCGTCCCATTTTATAAATGCTCGATGCATTACCGTAATGCTCTGTGAAGTACGGCAGCATTTCTGCCAGAACCTCCGGCGATACCGCAGTGGTCGCTGCATGATCTGCATAAATATAACGTTTTTCCATAAGCCTTCCTTCCTTTTTTCTGCAAATGTCCTACTTATTATATCACATATTCCGGGAAAATGCAATATTCTCCGCATCCTGTTAGCCAGTGCAACACCGCATTATTCCGCCGCCGGCGGTTCATACTCCTGCTTGTCAATGAAACGCTCCGCGAGCGTCTTGGTGATGGACGCGCACACGCTGACCTGCGTCACGAGGTCATAGATGCGGTCGGAGATCTGTGCCTGCTCCTCCAGCAGCGGCAGTGCCACACTGTCGATCTCATCCGCCACAAAATGATAGGCTTTCTGCTGGTTCTTCACAAACGAATTGTAACGGTCGCGCAGCATGTCCCCCTCCAGATCGGGCGGGAACATTTTCTGGATCGCGGAGATGCCCAGTGCATCCTTCAGCGAACAGATCACCACCAGATAGGCAAGGTGGGCGCGGCTGTACTTCTTCTTGACGGGCGGCGGCATGATGCGCATTTTGACATAGTTGTTGATCATCGACGCAGTCACCGTCTTTTCCTCCGCACCGTCCCCGATGGCGAGATAGCGGTTGATGAGCAGTGTCATCTGGTCCATGTACAGCTCGATATCCGGAAACTCCTCCCATGTCGGAAGCTGAAATTTCCGCAGAATTGCGGACATTTCATGGTAGTAGCTGCTAAAATCCTCTTTATTGTACCGCATGGCGCACCTCCGTTCTTTGTTCCGATGTTTATTATAACATGTTTTCGTGATTTTGTCCAGAATTTCAGGAAAATTTTTTCTGCACATTTTTTGCAGAACCGCTTGACAAAATAGAGAATATGATGTAATATAGTATTAGATACCAGATGGAAAGCAATGCATCGGCATAGCATTACGATTAATTATTATTGTAAAGGAGCGATAACCATGCGTGAATTTGTCATTTTTACCGACGGCCCGTGCGATCTGCCCAAGAGCTACTGTGAGGAGCACAGCGTGACCGTGATCCCGCTGTATGTGAGTCTTGATAATGCCGAGCCTGTGCCGTTTCCGGCGGACAGCTTTGATATAAAGGCTTTCTATGACGCACTGCGTGAGGGCAAGAATGTCAAGACCTCTGCGCCGAGCATTGAGGACTGCAAGAATGCAATGCGTCCGGCTTTGCAGGCAGGAAAGGACATTCTGTATGTGGGCTTTTCCTCGAAGCTGAGCGCGACCTATAACACCGGACGACTTGCGGCGGCGGATCTGAAGGAAGAATTCCCGCAGCGTGAGGTGCTGTGTCTGGACAGCAAATGCGCATCCCTCGGTCAGGGTGTTCTGGTGGATCTGCTGGTGCAGAAGCGTGAAAGCGGCGTGGGGCTGGAGGAGAGCTTTGCCTATGGGGAGCAGATGGTCAGCCGTGTGCGCCACTGGTTCACGGTGGATGACCTGATGCATCTCAAGCGCGGCGGCAGAATCAGCGGCACAACGGCGATTCTGGGCACGATGCTTCAGATCAAGCCGATCCTGCGCGTGAATGAGGAGGGCGGACTCGAACCGTTTTCCAAGATCCGCGGCAGACGCGCGGCACTCAAACAGCTGGCGGACTATGTGGGCGAGAACATGGTGCCGGACACGATGACCGCGATCAGCCACGGTGACTGTGAGGAGGATATGCAGTTTGTGCGCGATATCCTGCGCAGAAAGTACGGCGTGAAGAAGATCATGGTGAATCTGGTCGATCCCGTCGTGGGTGCGCACAGCGGCCCCGGAACGCTGGCGGTGTTCTATGTGGACAAGAACGAGGGATAAAAGAGAGAAAAATGAGGACGTTCTGCGTGGTGCGGAACGTCCTTTTTATCCCCCTCAATACATTTCCTGTTCCAGTTCTC
The DNA here is from genome assembly GCA_937901485.1 of uncultured Ruminococcus sp. Lineage (GTDB taxonomy): Bacteria > Bacillota > Clostridia > Oscillospirales > Ruminococcaceae > UBA3855. The sequence continues at coordinate 2,856 of CALGTT010000440.1, read as the reverse complement.
GAAACAGAGGTGTATCAAAAAAATCTGTGATGCTGATTTCCAGACCGTCACAAAGCTTTTTAATTGTAACAATACCAATATTCTTTGCTCTGTGATTCACAATATCATTAACCGTCGATTGTGTCACGCCGGATAAATTGCTCAACTTGTTGACTGTGATACGCCGCTCCTCACATAAATCAAGTATCCGTGCAGCAACTGCATCCGAAATATTCATGCTATCATTCTCCTTTTGTGGATTCTATATAAAATATGATAGCATTTTTCAGTGAAAATAATTGTCGGTTAACCGTTGACTTTTTCAAAAACATGTGATATAATCAAATTAACGGTAAACCGTTAATTATATTTTATAAACTGGAGGGATTTGTATGAAAAGAAGCAAAAGAATGATGGGTGTCGCACTGGCTGGCATGATGATGCTGTCCGCAGTGGCAGTGCCGCAGGCAATGCCGGAGGAAGTACAGGAGTCTTACAGCATTGTGCAGACAGTGGAGATTGAAGCAAATGCGGCTGATGTACGCAAGGGGTATTTTAATGGCTATGCTGGTTGTTGGACAGGTTATACTTATATTAATGCTACAAAAAGCGGATTTGGTTTTTACAAATCACCGAAGATTAAAGTTTGCTCTTTTGACAGAATCGGATTGAGAAGTTATTCCTTAATATCAGTAGAAGTGCGTACATCCTCTGGAAAACTTATAGGTGTTTACAAAGTGAGAAGTGGTCAAAAGCTAACTCTTCCCGGCAGATATTCAGGATATAAAGTCAGAATTACTCCATATACTTGTAGATGGGAAGCAAATACATGGCTTAATGGTGGTGGCTGTTACATGTGGAGCATCGACGCTAGTGAGAACTGTTATTTTGCAAGATAAAATTATGAAATGATATAAACAGACACAGGAACGGCACAAACCGTTCCTGTGTCTTTTTTCTCACAATATAAACCGCTTCGGCAAAAACTCCGAGAGCCGGTGTGCTCCGTCTGTCAAAATGATCGGGAAATCATCCCCACAGAATTCTGCCATTACCTGCAAGCACGCACCGCAGGGAATGCACGGCGCGTCGGGTGCTTTGCCCTTGGGTGCGCCGCAGATGGCAATCGCCGCAAATTCGCGCTTTCCGTCCGAAACCGCCTTGAAGATCGACGTGCGCTCCGCACAGCAGCCGAGCGAATAGGACGCATTCTCCACGTTGCAGCCCGTGTAAATGCTGCCGTCCGCCGCCAGCAGTGCAGCCCCCACCGCAAAGCCCGAATAGGGACAATATGCCTGTTCCCTTGCGGCACATGCCGCCTGTATCAGATCCGTTCGTTCCATGTGTGTGCCCCCTTTTCAAAAACAGCGTACCAGATTTCCGGTACGCTGTTTGTCGGATTTCAAAGAAACTGCTTGCAATTCCTCGAATTTGATGCTATAATAGAAACTATCAGGAGATCAGTGCCAGCGTGTCGCGAGCGATCAGCAGCTCCTCGTTTGTCGGAACAACCCAAACCTCAACCTTGGAATCGGACTGGGAAACCTTTGCGAGCTTGCCCTTGATGCCTGCGTTTGCAACGGTGTCGATCTTGATGCCGAGGATGTCCATGTCGGAGCATACAGCCTCACGAACGTCCGGCGCATTCTCACCGATACCGCCTGTGAACAGAACCGCATCCAGACCATTCATCGCAGCTGCAAATGCACCGATGTTCTTCTTGATCTCGTATACCAGCATATCCTTGGAAAGCTGTGCTCTCTTGTTGCCCTCCTCAGCCGCAGCAGTTACGTCGCGGTTGTCAGAGCCAACACCGGAAACGCCGAGGAAACCGGACTTCTTGTTCATGTAGTCGGACATCTGTGCCGGTGTGAAGCCGTGCTTTTCCATCAGGAAGGTAACAGCGGACGGGTCAACTGCACCGGTTCTTGTGCCCATCAGGATACCGTCGAGGGGTGTGAAGCCCATTGTGGTGTCCACGGACTTGCCGCCGTCAACTGCGGTGATGGAAGAACCATTGCCCAGATGACAGGAAACGATCTTCAGCTCCTTGGGATCCTTGCCCATTGCCTTTGCAAGAGCTGCGGAAACAAAACGGTGGGATGTGCCGTGGAAGCCGTACTTACGAACATGATACTGCTCATAATCCTCATACGGGAAACCGAACATATAAGCCTTTTCGGGCATTGTCTGGTGGAATGCGGTATCAAATACAGCAGCCTGCGGAACGCTTGCCGGCAGTACTGCCTTACATGCGCGCAGAGCCAGAGCATGAGCATGGTTATGTACAGGAGCCAGTTCACGCAGTTCATCAATCTTGTCGATGATTTCATCGGTAACCAGTGTGGTTTCAGAGAAAACCTCCGCACCCTGTACGATACGATGACCAACAGCGGAAATCTCGTCCATGCTCTTGATGACAGCAGCGTCACCGGTGGTCAGTACCTTGACCAGCTCCATGAAAGCCTCGGTATGTGTCGGGAAATTGCAGTCAGCGTCATACGCTCTGCCGTCGGATGTCTTGTGGGAGATGTGACCGTCAATTCCGATACGGTCGCAGTTGCCCTTTGCCAGAACACTCTCATCCTGCATGTCCAGAAGCTGGTACTTCAGGGAGGAGCTGCCTGCATTCACTACAAGAATCAGCATAGTTATTCGTTCCTTTCGGTAAAAAATGATTGATTTTTCTGCCCACAAAAAGGGCACTACTTCTATTATATACTTTTTTAGAAAAAAAGCAAGAGTTTTGGAAGAAATAATTGTAAAAAATTATTTCTTACATCAAAGGCAATGTCAGCAGATTCAGAAAAGCTGTTCAAAATCTGCCCCCTCCGCCGCCGTTCGGCGGCACCTCCCCCGCAAAGCGGGGGAGGGATA
>CALGTT010000439.1 GCA_937901485.1 uncultured Ruminococcus sp. | reverse complement strand
GCCGGTATTGGTTCAATGCTCGCGGATTTGTTCAGCGGCTATGCAATTTATGCACCGGCAACCTTTATCATCAAAGCGTTAATGGCATGGACAGCGTCCCTCCTGTTCCGCCGCATTCATGGGCAGAAAGGACAGATACTCGGCGTATGTTCCGCCATGCTCCTCCTGCTTGCGGGCTATTTTGTCTATGAAGCCTTTGTACTTGGCTTCGGAATGGCTGCAGTTGCTGCAATTCCGGCAAATCTGCTCCAAGGGGCGATCGGCTGTACATTTGGAGCGATCATGTCACATGTGATGGAGAAAAATGCATTTTTACGCAATCTGCGCAAGGAGAGTCAATGATATGAATTATGAGCAGGCAAGGGCTTTTGTCGAGAAATTCAGCCGAAGCGGCAAGCCTGTCACCAATCTTGACCGCGCCGCTGCACTGATGAACGCGGCAGGGAATCCACAGGACGCACTGCGCTTTATTCACATTGCCGGTACGAACGGAAAAGGCTCGGCAGCCGAGTACCTGACGAACATTCTCACTGCCGCGGGCTACCGTACCGCAACCCTGACCTCCCCTTTTATCCGGCACTACCGCGACCGCATCCGCCTCAACGGCAGGGACATTCCCAAGGCGGATTTTACGCGCATCTGCACGGAACTTTCAGAAAAAATCGGCGACCTGCCCTGTTCTCAGTTTGAAATCACCATGGCAATTGCCCTGTGCTATTTCCAGCAGGAACAGGCGGATGTCGTTGTTCTTGAAACCGGCATCGGCGGACGGCTCGACTCGACCAACATCATCGCGCCGCCCCTCGTGAGCGTCATTACCTCCGTGTCCATGGACCATATGCAGGTACTTGGCAATACCCTTGCGGAAATTGCCGCACAAAAAGCCGGCATCCTTAAAGCCGGAAGCTCCGCGGTTTTTTCCTGTGATACAAAACAAGAGGCTCTCGATGTCCTCTGCCGGACTGCACAGGAAACAGACTGTCCCTATGTGATTCCTGACAAGGCACAGTGCACCGTACACGAATGCGGCATCACCGGCAGCCGCTTTTCCTACCGCGGCGCAGAATACCGCCTGTCCATGGGCGGTGCACATCAGATTTCCAATGCCATGACAGTCCTCGAAGCTGTGGAGATCCTGCGCGGAAAGGGCTTTCATCTGCCGCAATCCGCTGTGGAGCGCGGACTTCTGGAAACCGCAGTACCGGCAAGGGTACAGGTATTGCAAAATGCGCCCCTTGTCATTCTGGACGGCGGTCACAATGCCGACGGCGTGGGCGCACTTGTCCGGACGCTCGATGAAAGCGGCATTGAAAACTGGATCGGCATTTGCGGCATGACCGACACCAA
>CALGTT010000438.1 GCA_937901485.1 uncultured Ruminococcus sp. | reverse complement strand
ATGTCCGGCGGCCGCGGTAAGATCACCGGCACCATCGCAGGCGTTCTGATCATCGCAGTTCTGAACAACGGCATGAACCTGCTGGAAGTATCCACATACTATCAGGATGTCATCAAGGCAGTGGTAATTCTCGTAGCCGTTCTGTCCGACAGAAAGAGATAATCCGACAATTCCAACACAGGAGGTAATTCGATATGAGATCCATCAAGAAATTATTCGCACTTTTTGTTAGTGCTGCAACCCTTGTCATGTCCTCCGGCTGCGCACTCATTACCATCGACGGCGAGGATTACGGCGCAGCTTCGGACTACACGGGCAACGGCTCGATCGGTCTTTCCGTTTCCACACAGAACAACCCGTTCTTTGTCACACTCGTTGAGGGTGCAAAGGCAGCGGCGGATGAAAACGGCGTACAGCTTGTAGTCGTAGATGCCGGTGATGACTCCGCAAAGCAGGTCAGCGACATCGAGGATCTGATCGCAAAGAATGTCAGCGTCCTGATCGTCAACCCTGTTGACTCCGACACAGTTTCCTCTGTCGTACAGGATGCGGTGAACAAGGGCGTGAAGGTCATCTCCGCTGACCGTGTGGTAAACGGCGTAGACATTGACTGCCAGATCGCATCGGACAATGTGCTCGGTGCAGAGCTTGCCACACAGTACATCGTGGATCAGGTCGGCGAGGGTGCAAAGGTTGCTGAGCTTCAGGGCACAAGCGGCGCATCCGCAGCCATTGACAGAGGCAAGGGCTTCCACAACATCGCAGACGCAAGTCTGGAGGTCGTAGCAAGCCAGACAGCGGACTTTGACAGAACCAAGGGCATGACCGTTATGGAGAATATGCTTCAGGCAAACGGCGATATCAAGGCTGTTTTCGCAGCAAATGACGAAATGGCACTTGGCGCGATGGAAGCAATTGCCGCATCCCGCAAGGATATTCTGGTAGTCGGCTTTGATGCAACGGATGACGCGATCTCCTCGATCAAGGACGGCAAGATGGGTGCGACTATTGCACAGCAGCCCGATCTGATCGGTGCAACATCCGTAGATACAGCCATCAGACTGATGAACGGTGAGACCGTTGAGAAGTCGATTCCGGTTGAAGTAACGCTGATCACAGCAGAAAACGCAGGTTAATGACAACACCAGTCCTGCTCTGCATTGCAGGGCAGGACATTTCTTGAAATATTGGAGGAATAGTATTATGAAAGTATTGACCATCGGTTCTATGAATATCGACCATGTGTACAGTGTTGACCATATCGTACAGCCGGGTGAAACGCTGACGACCGGTGACATGAACATCTACCTCGGCGGCAAGGGCATCAACCAGTCCATGGCAGTTGCCAAGGCGGGTGCACAGGTTTACCACAGCGGCATGATCGGCAGGGACGGCACGCTGTTTCTGGAAGCGTGCAAGGAATACGGCGTGAATTCCGATTATATCCGTAAGATCAACGAAAAGACCGGCCACACCATCATTCAGGTGGACAAGAACGCCCAGAACTGCATCCTCCTCTATGGCGGTGCAAACCAGTGTCTGACGGAGGAATTCGTAGACGAGGTGCTTTCTCACTTTGAAAAGGAGGACATTCTGCTTTTGCAGAATGAAGTGAATCTCCTGCCGTACATCATTGATAAGGCATATGAAAAGGGAATGCAGATCGCACTGAATCCTTCGCCGTTCGATGAAAAGCTCAATGCCTGCGATCTTTCCAAGATCAGCATTTTCCTGCTCAATGAAATCGAGGGCGGACAGATCACCGGCGAGACACAGCCCGATGCAATCCTTGACAAGCTGCAGGAGCTGTATCCGGAAGCAAGGATCGTCCTGACGCTCGGCAAGGACGGCGCAGTGTACGCCCACAAGGATGAGCGTTACCAGCAGCCGATCTTTAAGGTGCAGGCAGTGGACACAACCGCAGCAGGGGATACCTTTACGGGCTATTTCCTTGCCGGACTGATCGACGGCATGGCAGTGCCGGACATCCTGCGCATGAGCGCAAAGGCATCGTCCATCGCAGTCACACGCCCCGGTGCAGTCCAGTCCATCCCGTACCGCAAGGAAGTGGAAGAAGCTCTGAAATAACAAATTTCCCCGCTTGGAAAAGCGGGGGATCAGCCAAAGAAAGAACCTCCGGACACAAAAGCCGGAGGTTCTTATTTTCATCGGAATATCGGGCAGCGGCTTACATGTGCAAATCTGCCGGGAAGATAATCGGATTCGAATGCTGCTGATCCGCTGAAGCACTCCCTTTCTTTTTCTGTTTGTGCAGTATGAGCACTGGAACTATTTTGCACCAGTGTTCAAATACGCTATTGTGTAAAATACATAAAAATCAGCTGTTTTTTTTTTTTTTTTGTGCTAAAATGACGAAAAATGCTTCACTTTTCGGATTGATTTG
>CALGTT010000437.1 GCA_937901485.1 uncultured Ruminococcus sp. | reverse complement strand
TGTGAACTTAAGGATAAGTGTAGCGATAAGGAGAGTTGCGATAGCCATGCCCGAAACGGGGTTGTTGGAGCTTCCTACAAGACCTACCATTCTGGAGGAAACGGGAGCGAAGAAGACGCCGAATACAACGATGATGATCGCACCGATGAGGTTAACGGGGATAGCGGGAACCAGCCATACAGCCAGTGTAAGGATGATGATAGCGCCGATAACGAGCTTCATGTTGAGATCCTGAGAGGTTCTGACCGCAGAGCCTGTGCCCTTTACATTGATGCTCTTTACGGCGTCCTTGAATGTGCGGATGATGAGGGGCAGGGACTTTATGAGGCTGATGATACCGCCTGCTGCCAGTGCGCCTGCGCCGATGTAGCGGATGTAGCTGCCCCAGATGCCGCTTGCGCCATCCGCTGCATAGATCTCACCAATGGTCTGTCCGTCCGCCGGATAGATCACAGCGTCCTGACCGAACATCACGATCAGCGGGATCATAACCAGCCAGCTCAGCACGCCGCCGGCGAACATGTAGGAAGAAATGCGGAAGCCGCAGATATAGCCAACGCTCATAACCGCCGGATAGATCTGTGTACCGATCTCACCTGCAAAGCCCTTGACTCTCAGGGAAACCTCGCCCGGTACAGCCTTCAGACCGTCGATGATGAATTTGAACAATGCCGCAAAGCCCATGCCGGCAAAGACGGTGGACGCGTTCGAACCGCCCTCCTCGCCTGCCAGAAGAACCTCCGCACACGCTGTGCCCTCCGGATATGGGAGCACGCCGTGCTCTCTGACGATGAGGGCATTTCTCAGCGGTACCATGAAGAACACGCCGAGCAGACCGCCGATCATGGCAATCAGGGTGATCTCGATGATGCTGGGCTTTTCCATCACGCCCTCACCTGCCCACAGGAACAGCGCAGGGATCGTGAAAATCGCTCCGGCTGCAACGGATTCACCGGCAGAACCGATGGTCTGCACGATGTTGCTCTCCAGAATGGAGTTCTTCTGCATGATCACGCGGATGACACCCATCGCGATGACAGCCGCCGGAATGGATGCCGACACGGTCATGCCGACACGCAGTCCGAGATAGGCATTCGCCGCACCGAAGACCACGGCAAGGATGATGCCCATGATGATGGACGTGACCGTAAATTCCGGCGTGATCTTGGACGCTGGTACATACGGTTTGAATTCTGTTTTCTTTTCCATTGTATCCTCCTTTATCACGTTACAGCGGCAGACTCAAAAAAATTGCCCGATGATTCGGGACTATGCAGAGATCAGCGTCGACACTGTACGCGATGTAATATGGTATGTATCAATTATAGCATATTTCGACACGAAAAGCAAGCGGATTTGTGCATTTTTCCCTTCAGCCGCACATGGAATATTCACCAAAATTTCTTCCTGCAATTTGGATAAAATGCCATTAATTCCGATATTCTGTGCTTTACAATAGTAACGCCCCGCAGTAAGCGGGGCGTTTCCGGTAAAATACGAACAGTATAATCTAAACACTGATTTACTTACTTCTTCTGAGGATCTCCTTGAGGAATTCCCATGTTCTCTGCACGGACGCAATGTTCAGGCGTTCCTTGGGGGTGTGGATGTTCTCGATATCCGGACCAAAGGAAACTGCATCCGCATCCTTGATCTTCTTGGAGAAGATGCCGCATTCCAGACCAGCGTGGATGCCGGCAACGACGGGATCTTTGCCGTACTGGTCACGGAACACCTCGACCATGAGGTCACGCAGGGGCGAATCCTTGCGGTACTCCCATGCAGGGTACTCTGCGGAAAGCGTCATGCCGTCAAAGTCGATCTCATCGCCGATGGATTCGCAGAAGCTGCGAACGGTTTCAACGACGGCATCCTTGCCGCTGTCGGTATTGCTGCGGATGAGGAAATCACAGGACATAAAAATGTCATTCATCTCCAGAACGCCCATATTCAGGGAGGTTTCCACCATGCCCTCAATGCTCTCGCTCATGCTCTGCACGCCGGTCGGGAGGAATCGCAGGAAATCATAGATATACTCAAAATAGATTATATTTTCTTGGAATTTCACGTTTCTGTCCGCACAGATTTCCTTAACGGAGAACAGCAGATCGGGTTCAGCTTCGCCCCCAAGGTGCTTTTCATTGCAGAAGCGGACAACCTGTTCGAGATGGTCGAGAATGTCCTCGTCACAGCCGAACACGATGGAAGCAGTCTGCGGAATGACATTGTGCTTGCCGCCGCCGGTAATCGTGCCGAAATAGCAGGGCTTGCTGATATGGGCAAGCGGTTCGCTGAGCATTTCGAATGCATTCAGTCTGCCCTTGCCGATGTCCACACCGGAGTGACCGCCGCGCAGACCGCTGACGGTGATTTCGTAGGTATAGAAAGGGCAAATATACCGATT
>CALGTT010000436.1 GCA_937901485.1 uncultured Ruminococcus sp. | reverse complement strand
CGGTGCGGGCGTTTCTACGGGATGAGCATCACCGGCTGGATCTGATCGTGGACAACACGGAGATGCTGCTGTCCATGCTGGAGCATGGTGAGCTTGACTTTGCCATCATCGAGGGCGTGTTCGACAAAGAAAAATATCCCCACAGGCTCTACAAGCGGGAGCGCTTTGTGGGGACATGCAGTACCTCGCACCCCTTTGCCGGACGGACCGTAACACTGGAGGATACTCTGCGCGAGAGCCTCATCGTGCGAGAGAAGGGTTCCGGCACCCGGATGCTGCTGGAGCAGGCCATCACCAGCCGCGGTTATTCCCTGGACAGCTTCCGCCGCTGCTCCTCGGTCAGCAATTTCTCTGTCATTTGCGATCTGGTCGGCACGGAACAGGCCATCACCTTTGCCTACGAGCCCATCAGCCATTGCCGCAGCGATCTGGCAACCTTCCATGTGGAGGACATGCAGATCACCGGGGAATTCAATCTGGTGTATATCAACCGATCCGTTGCCGAACCCAAAGCGGCGGTGTTCTTCTGCGACCGGCAATAATGCAAGTGTTGCGCTTCTCTCTATCTCTCTGTAACCGTGTAATGTCCCCTCTCAAGAAGAGTGTAAAGCTGCGGCATCGCTGCACAAAATCTGTCGTATTCTGTCTTCTTGTGCCGATAAAGTGGACACACCGCCATGGACAAGTTATAATACACACGGATCAATCGGTTCTTTTCAAATTTTTTGAAAAAGTTTTGATTCTCTGGAAAAAAACAGCCTTTCTCATGCCCATATATTATGAGGGGGTAAGAAAAAACTGATTGGAGGTGACAATATGTCCCTTGAACAAAAGATACCTGATGGCGCGATCGTAATACCGCGTACACATCCGCTGAGCTGGATCATGATGTTCTATGCCCTGCCCAAGGAAATGTTCGAGAATCTCCCCGAATACCGGCAGCTGCCCCGCAACATGCGAGACATACAGGTTTCAGAGAAATACATGCGCATGATCAACTGCGACGATTTCCTGATTATGATATGGAGTCTGTATGCGTGGATGGTGTGGCACTGCCTGCGTGTCCCCGGAAAGAATGGCGAATATCGCCCCATTTCCGGCGCACGGGGGCATTATTCCGAGGACTTTCCCATCTGGCGGATGACCTATGAGATCGGGATGCACTTCCGGGAGGTCTTTGAGCATTACAGCAACTGGAAGGTGCAGCGCTTGTTCGACCTGAAGAAGGACGAGGAGATGCCTTGGCTGTCGCTGCCTGACTTCTGCGCCATTGTAAAATCAATGACCCAGTTCGTCATCGACAACATGAACCTTCAGCCGCTGATCGATGAGGTATGGTATCATCGCGCAGAGGGGGACTACGCGGGCGAGAATTACGCCTACCGGGACTTCATGCGTTCGTGGACGCACAGCAGAACCGTGTCTTCCGTGTCGATCGACGAGATCATCGAGACCGGTGCACAGGTGGATGGACAAGTTATCTTCGATCTGCCTGATCCGCGCGCGGCCTTTGAGGAGCATGTCGTCTCCACGGTCAAGATCGACCAGTTCAAGGAACGGCTGACCGAAAAGGATCGGATTATCCTGCAGATGCGTCATGAAGACCACACCCTGCAGGAGATTGCCGATGCGGTTGGCTACAAGACCGCCAGCGCCGTCAAGAAGCGGATCGACAAGATCGCTGCGGAGTATAATGATTTTGTCTCCGCCGAGTACAGTGATTTTCTTGCCACCCACATCAAGTAACAACATCATACGCATATCAGTAGTCA
>CALGTT010000435.1 GCA_937901485.1 uncultured Ruminococcus sp. | reverse complement strand
AACCATATATCTATAACAGTGCCAAATAAAAACGGCATTGCCATATACATCATTCTTTTTCCATAGTCCCTACACATTTGCTTTTCATCGTGTTTTTTCTCCTTTCCGGTAATACAGGTGAACGTTGGCGATCACATACAATACGCAGAGCATGGTCACGCCCGTGTCCGCGAAAATGGACAGCCACATATTGGCAAATCCGGCAAAGCCGAGGATCATGACGAGGAACTTGACCGCAAGTGCGAAGATGATGCTGATCTTTGCCGTGCGGTTGACACGCTCTGCAATGTGCAGGGCGGTCAGGATCGACTGCGGATCGGAGCTGAGGAAGACCACATCCGCTGCCTCCATTGCGGCATCCGCGCCGCTGCCCATTGCCGCGCCCACATCCGCACCGGAGAGCACGGGGGCATCGTTGATGCCGTCACCGACAAAGAGGACACCGCCATGCGTTTTGCGGATCTTCTCCATGAATTCGGGCTTTTCCGTCGGGAGCAGACCTGCGTGGACTTCGGGGATGCCAAGCTCAGCGGCGATCTCCTGCGCATGTTCAGGACTGTCGCCGGTGAGCATGACGGTGTGCAGCCCCCTCTCCTGCATGGCTCTGACAGCGGCGGCGGCATGGGGCTTGGGCTGATCAGAGAGCACCAGACAGCCGAGATATCTGCCGTCTGCGGCGGCGTGAACCTGCGTTCCGCTTTCTGCGCATTCCGGCACTGTGATGCCCTGTTCTGTCAGAAGCTTGCGGCTGCCGCAGAGGATGCGTTTCCCGCGGATCGTACACAGAACCCCCTTTCCGGCGATCTCCTGCACATCCTGCGTTCTTTCCGCGGAAATACCCTGCACTTCGGCATGGGCAAGGATGCTTTGGGCGATCGGATGGGTGGAATCCTGCTCACAGGCGGCGCAGACCGCCAGAAGCTCGGATTCCGTACATGCATTCGTATGAACGGAATGCACCGAAAAACTGCCGTTTGTCAGCGTTCCGGTTTTATCCATGACAACTGCTCTGATCTTGGTGAGCACCTCCAGAGAAATGCCGTCCTTGAACAGGATTCCTTTTCGTGAGCCTGCGCCGATGCCGGAGAAGAATGCCAGCGGCACACTGAGCACCAGTGCGCAGGGGCAGCTGATCATGAGGAAATTCAGTGCGGTATACAGCCATTTTTCCCATTCGCCGGTGAGGAGGGAGGGCACAATGGCAGTCAGGATCGCTGTGAGTACCACGGCGGGGGTGTAGATTCGCGCAAAGCGCGTGATGAAGCGGTCGAGCTTCGGCTTTCCGGCGGCGGCATTTTCCACGCTGTCCAGAATCCGGGTGACCATGGATTCGGACAGGGGCTTTTCCACCCGGATGGTCAGCTGACCAACGGTGTTGACGCAGCCGGAGGTAACGGAATCACCCGGCTGTACATGGACGGGAACAGGCTCGCCGGTGATGGGAGCGGTATCGATGCGGCTTTCGCCG
>CALGTT010000434.1 GCA_937901485.1 uncultured Ruminococcus sp. | reverse complement strand
CCCCGCAAAGCGGGGGAGGGATATGCGGGGGTTGCACCCCCGAGTCCCGCTTTTTGTATTCAGGATTCAGAACATGTGTAGTGTTGATTCTGACTTCCGGAGCGCATTTTCCTGACATGGACTTCAGCACAGTACAGAAAGGTGTGTCATTTTATGCAGACGATCTTCACAGCGGCGGATATCCTGCTGCCTGATTTTACAAAAACAGATGCCTACAAGTGGAGCGTGATCGCTTGTGACCAGTTCACCGGCGAGCCGTCCTACTGGGAACGCACCGCGGAGCTGATCGGCGGTGCACCGTCCACGCGCGATCTCATCCTGCCGGAGGTCTATCTGGAAGAGGCGGATGTGGAACAGCGCATTTCCGATATTCAGTCCAACATGCGGGGTTATCTTGACAGGGGTATCCTGAAAACCTACGAAAATGCGATGGTCTATGTGGAACGTGTGCAGGGCAACGGCATCCTTCGCGCCGGTGTCATCGGCAAGCTCGACCTTGAAGCGTATGACTACAACAAGGGCAGTGTGTCCCCCGTGCGGGCGACCGAAGCGACCGTCCTTGAGCGCATCCCTCCGAGAATGCGCGTGCGCGAGAGTGCTGCACTGGAGCTGCCCCATATCATGGTGCTGATCGACGATCCCGCGGACTCTGCCATCGGCAGCTGTACAGCGGCAAAGAACAATATGCAGAAGCTCTACAGCACGGAGCTGATGCAGGGCGGCGGCAGCATTGACGGCTATCTTATGGGCGAAGCGGAGCAGGAAGCCTTCCAGAACGCGCTGACAGCCCTCCTTGACGGCAAGACGCTCCAGTTTGCAATGGGTGACGGCAACCATTCCCTCGCAACCGCAAAGGCTTGCTATGAAGCCCTCAAACAGGCACATCCGGATCAGGATTTCTCCGATCATCCGGCAAGATATGCCCTCGTGGAGGTCGTGAATCTGCACAGCGATGCCCTCCAGTTCGAAGCCATTCACCGTTTTGTGGAGCAGACGGATACTGCAAAGCTCATGGCTGACCTGACGGATGTCCTCGGTCTGTCCGAAGCAGAATCCGACCAGCCCGTGACCATCGTGGAGAACGGCGCACAGCGCACGCTGTACATCCACAAGCCCACCTCCAACCTTGCAGTCGGCAGTCTCCAGAATGCGCTCGATGCATGGCTTGCGGAGAATGCCGGAAAGATCGACTACATCCACGGCATTGATACCGTGGCAAGACTGACCGCAAAGCCCGACAGCATTGGCTTCCTGCTGCCCGATATGCACAAGAGCCTGCTGTTCCCAAGCGTGGAAAAGGACGGCGTACTGCCGCGCAAGACCTTCTCGATGGGCCATGCAGAGGATAAAAGATACTATATGGAATGCCGAAGCATCGGATAACGTGAAATTTTCAGAATTTTTATGGAATTTTTTGAAAAAAGGCTTGATTTCCGGTTCGATGTGTGGTATAATAGTTGTATCATCATGTAAAGTCAGAAGACCGGAGCAATCCGGTCTTTCGTTTTGCTTGGATCACACATGAGAGAAGGAGAGGACAAAGCTATGAAACTGAAGAAATTCGGCGGCACGGAGCAGCGCATCTATGATCTGGCAGCTCCCATCGTGACGGAGCTGGGCTATCTGGTCTGGGATATCCGCTACGAGAAGGAGGGCGCATCATGGTACCTGCGCATCTTCATTGACAGTGAAACGGATGTCATCAGCATCAATGACTGCACCAAGGTCACAGAACCGATCAGCGATATGCTCGATGAACAGGATCCTATCGCACAGAGCTACATTCTGGAGGTCAGCTCCGCAGGACTGGAAGCGGATCTCATCCGCGAGAGCCATTTTGATGCCTGTCTGGGCAGCAAGGTGCGCGCAAGACTCATCCGCCCGATGGAGGGCAGCGGTGAGCGCGAATTTGTCGGCGTGCTGACGGACTGGAACAAGGATCGGATCGTGCTGGAAACAGAAAACGGCAATGCAGAACTCCCGTTCCCTGCTCTGGCATTTGTAAAGCTTTACTTTGAATTTGAATAAATGGAGGCGTAAAACAATGAACAACGAATTCTTTGAAGCACTGGCGGATCTGGGCGCAGAGAACAGTGTGGATGCCGATGTCATGATCGAAAAGGTAAAGAGCGCGATGCAGAAGGCTGCACAGCGTATTTACCCCGACTGCAAGGAAAACATCCATGTAGAGATCATTCCTGAAAAGAAGATCTTCAATGTGTCCCTGATGCAGGAGGTCGTGGACGAAGAACCCATCAATGCCACACAGATCCACATTGATGTGGCAAGAACCATTGATCCGAATACTTATGTCGGCGCGATGCTTGAAAAGCGTCTGGACATCTCCAAGTTCGGCAGAGCATCCGCACAGTCCGCAAAGCAGTCCATCAAGGGCGACCTGCGCGATATCAACCGCGACCGTCTGCTGGAGAAGTTTGCAGACAAGGAAAATGACATTCTGACCGCTACCATCACACAGGTAGAACCCGGCAGAGGCTCTGCAACACTGGTCTATGACAAGACCGAGCTGTATCTGCTGCGTTCCGAGCAGATCCCCGGTGAGGTGCTCAGAGAGGGGATGTCCATCAAGGTCTATGTGACGGGCATTGCCAATAAGAGCAAAAAGCCCATCGTCAAGGTATCCCGTGTGCACAGAGATCTGGTCAAGCGTCTGTTTGAGCTGGAAGTGCCGGAGATCTTTGACGGCACGGTAGAAGTCAAGGCGATCTCCCGTGAGGCTGGCTCACGTTCCAAGATCGCTGTGATCTCCCATGATGCAAATGTCGATGCCATCGGCTCCTGCATCGGCCCGAAGCGTTCGAGAATCTCCGCGATCGTCAGGGAGCTGAACGGCGAGAAGATCGACATCATCCCCTACAGCGAAGATCCGGCAGAATTCATTGCCCATGCCCTCTCCCCCGCAAAGGTACTGAGCGTGACCATCCTCGACGAGGAGGAAAGAACCTGTGTGGCAGTTGTTCCGAATGACCAGCTCTCCCTTGCCATCGGCAACCGCGGTCAGAATGCAAAGCTTGCTGCCAAGCTGACGGGCTTCAAGATCGACATCAAGTCCGATCAGGATGCCGCAGCGATCCCCGCACCTGCACCGAAGACCGAAGAAGCGGCAGAGCAGGAGGCTGAGGTCTCTGAGGAGCTTGCAGCAGAAGAAACTGTTTCCGAGGAAGCAGCAGAATAATTGTCATCGGGAGGTGTCCGTATGGCGAAGAAGATCCCGATGCGTATGTGCATCGGCTGCGGCGAAATGAAGCCGAAAAAGGAACTCATCCGCGTGGTGAAGTCCCCCGAGGGCGAGATCTCGCTGGACTTCACAGGAAAAAAGGCAGGACGCGGCGCGTATCTCTGCCGCAGTCAGGAATGTCTTGGCAGTGCGCAGAAAAGCCGCCGGCTGGAAAAGAGTTTTTCCTGCCGGGTGCAGCCGGAAGTGTATGAGGTGATGATGAATGCATTATCAGAAGCTGACAGGGCTGATTAGCATCTGCCGCAAGGCAGGGAAAATGGCAATGGGCTTTGATCCGATGCGCGAGGCACTCGACGGCGGCAAGGCACACGGCATCCTGACCGCGCAGGATATATCCCCGAAAACATATAAGGAAGTCTGTTTCCATTGTCAGAAGAAGCAGGTTCCCGTCCGTACGCTGCCGATGACGCAGGAGCAGCTGGGCTTCCTCATCGGGCGCAGGGCGGCAGTGATCGCAATTCTTGACAAAGGGTTTTTTGAGAGTATACAGAAATTGTGCAGTGATGCACAGCAGCAGTGACCGAATTGCCGCAGATGCGGCGTGTTGAGATAGGAGGTTTATGCCTATGGCAAAGAAGATCAAATTGACTGATGCAGCAAAGGACTTACAGATGTCCGTTCAGGAGCTGGCAGAATTTTTTGAATCGCATGGCGACGGCAAGAAGAAAAGCGGTTCTTCCATCACGGAGCAGGAGATGAACCTTGCTCTGGAATATTTCAGCCAGAAGCATCGCGTAGAAGATTTCAGCGCATATTTTGCAACCAAAAATCAGCCGAAGCCCGCAGCGGCACCGGCAGAAAAGGAACAGAAAAAGCCTGTGAAGAAGACGAAGAATGAGAAACCTCAGAATACGGAAAAGATTGAGAATACAGTAAAGCCCGAAGCTCCAAAGCCCGCAGAGAAGCCCGCTGTGAAGCAGGAAGCACCCAAGCAGGAAGCTCCCAAGGTGCGCAAGGAAGAAAAGAAAAAGAAGCAGCCCCAGACACACGGCGAAAAGACCCGTCTGGGCGGCGTGATGGGCAGCGGCGAGCGCGTGGAGAACACCGAAAAACGCCGTACTGTCGATACGCGCGGCAGCTATGTGGATCTCGATAAGTACAACGAGCGTTATGAGCAGATCGCACCGGCGGATAAGCACAAGGATAATTATTCCACCAAGAAGCAGAAGATTAACCAGAAATCCGCACAGCGCGGCAAGCAGCGTTCTGGCAAGAAGGAGACTGAGGCACAGCGTCTGAACCGTCTGGAGCTGGAGCGTGCAAGAAAGCAGCAGCTCAAGGTGCGCATTCCGGACAGCATTACAGTCAGTGAGCTGGCAACCCGTCTGAAGGTGAATGTATCCAAGGTCATCGGCAAGCTGATGGGACTGGGTGTCATGGCAAGCATCAATGAGGAAGTGGATTTCGATACCGCATCCATCGTTGCAGAGGAGCTGGGCGCAAAGGTAGAGAAGGAAGTCATCGTGACCATTGAGGAGCGTCTGATCGAGGAGGATCACGACGACGAGACCAACATGCTTCCGCGTTCTCCCGTTGTTGTGGTTATGGGACACGTTGACCACGGCAAGACCTCCATCCTCGACCGCATCCGCAATGCGAAGGTAACCGCATCCGAGGCA
>CALGTT010000433.1 GCA_937901485.1 uncultured Ruminococcus sp. | reverse complement strand
GCTATAATTCTGGTATGGGGGAAGTATGGGGCTTCCTTCGCCAAATCGGAATTTATAAGGAGTATTCTAATGAAAAAAGCATTAAAGATCACAGGGCGGATATTGCTGTTATTACTGATACTTCTTCTGCTGTTTACTCTGATCACATTCATCATACATCGTGTCAAAACCAATCAGGAGACAGCACTACTCAAAGAGAAAGGCTGCTACAATCCCGTGTCAGTCGGTGACTATTCGCTGAATGTTGCAGCATTCGGCAATGAAAACGGTAGTCATACGATCGTGTCACTTGCGGGGCTTGGCATGGGAGATTATTCCGTAGCCGAACGGCAGATGACCGCTACCCTTGAAAATGATAACAGGATCGTGTTTATTGACCGTGCAGGCTATGGTTTCAGCGACGACACCGATCATGAGATGACAACGGAATATATTGTTGACGACTATCGCAAGGCACTGCAAAGTGCCGGGATCGAAGCGCCGTATATCCTCATGGCGCATTCCATTGGCGGCGCGTATGCAAATTACTGGTCGAGCATGTACCCCGATGAGATCGAAGCGGTTGTATTTGTGGACGGCAGTCAGCTCGATGAACATGCGTTTGATGACAGAGAAACCGGGACTGTCGGGCTGGACGATCATGTGCTGGCATTTCTGGCAAAGCTGGGATTCAGCCGATATGTGCTCCGCGAGTATGCGTTTCTCAAGCCGGACAACTACTCCGACGAGGAGCAGTATCTGTGTGATGCGCTGAATCTGATGACAATGGATTCGATCGCGGTCGAATCAGAGAGCTGTCTGCTGGCGCAGAACGGTCAGGCGGCATGGAACGGCATCGTGACCAATGATATCCCGAAGCTCTACATCTGCGCAAGCTGGGGATTCCAGACGAAGGAAGAATTACGGGATTTTCTGGTGTGGTTCCGTGCTTTGCAGGAAAAGAACCATTTTGACCGGAATGCGCACGGAAGTACCGACATTTCTGATGAAAAGCTCCAGCAGCAGGTAGAACAGGCGGAACAGCTCAGACAGGAGATCATCTATCCCTATGCGGAGAAAATGGGAAACTGTGAGGTGGTTCTGTTGGGCGGCGATCATTGCATCTATGAGCAGAAGCCCGGTGAATGTGGTGAGATCATAAAGGAGTTCATTGACGGACTGGACAGCTAAATTATGATTTAGTTCATTAACTGAATATACACAAAGCACTTGCTACGGCAGGTGCTTTTTTCATGCCTTCACGGAGGAGGTGAAACCGCATGGCAAACAGA
>CALGTT010000432.1 GCA_937901485.1 uncultured Ruminococcus sp. | reverse complement strand
CCGCACTTATCAGAATGCCTGTGAGCTTGCGAAAAAATACGGCAGCAGTCTGCGTGAGATTCGCATTGAAGCGAGCGTCCGTCAGCATTTCGAGGACATCGGGCATATGGCAGGCGGCGGACGCATCGAGAATGGCGATTTCCATACCGTTTTCCACGATGTCCATGACCTCCGTCACGAGATAGCCTGCCCGCAGGGCAATGGCTTCACCGGGTTCGAGGTAGACCTGCACATCATACTTTTGCTGGAATTCCACAATGAGCCGTTCAAGCAGTGGAATATCGTAATCGTGGCGCGTGATGTGGTGACCGCCGCCGAAATTCACCCATTTGCATTTGTGGAGATAGTCACCGAATTTTTCCTCGACCGCTTTGAGCGTGATTTCCAGTGCATCGGCATTCTGCTCGCAGAGGGTATGGAAATGCAGTCCGTCCACATCGGGGAATGCTGTCAGATCACAGGCTCTCACGCCAAGTCGGGAGCCTGCTGCGCAGGGGTCATAAATAGCCGCTTCCTGCGTGGAGCATTCGGGATTGATGCGCAGACCCACGCTCTTTCCCGCCTCCCGACAGATATGCCCGAACTTCCGAAGCTGCCGCAGCGAATTGAACACAATATGATCGGAAACATCCACAATTTCACAGATGTCCTCATATTTGTACGCAGGAGAAAAGACATGCACCTCCCCCTCGAATTCCTCCCGACCAAGCTTTGCTTCAAAAAGTCCGCTTGCAGTCGTGCCTGCAAGATACTTTGCGATCATGGGATAGACTGAGAACATGGAGAATGCTTTCTGTGCAAGAAGTATCTTGCAGCCCGTGCGTTCCTGCACGCCTTTGAGAATCTCGAGATTGTGCAGAAGTCTGGATTCATCCAGAACGTATGCAGGGGTATTTACTGCCCCTGCCATTGCATTGCGTGCATCCGTCATATCAGTCTACCAGCACAGGATTCTCATCTACAACCCACGGCAGACCGTATTTGTTGAGCGCATCCATGAACGGATCGGGATCGAATTCTTCCACGTTGAACACGCCGGCCTTTGCCCAGATGCCGCTTGCCACCAGAGAAGTACCGATCATTGCCGGAACGCCCGTGGTATAGGATACCGCCTGTGCGCCGGTTTCCTTGTAGCATTCCTGATGGTCGCAGACATTGTAGATATAGATAGTACGCTCCTTGCCGTCCTTGATGCCGCGGAAGATACAGCCGATATTGGTCTTGCCGACGGTTCTCGGACCGAGTGTGGACGGATCGGGGAGGAGTGCCTTGAGGAATTTGATCGGAACGATCTCATGGCCCTCAAATTCTACCGGTGTTGTGCCGAGCATACCGACATTCTGCAGGCAGTTCATGTGCATCAGGTAGCTCTGACCGAATGTCATGAAGAAGCGGATTCTCTTGACATTGGGGATATTCTTTGCGAGGGATTCGATTTCCTCGTGATGCAGGAGGTACATATCCTTCATGCCCACGCCCTCGAAATTGTATTCACGCTTGATTTCCATGGGCTTGGTTTCCACCCACTTGCCGTCTTCCCAGTAGGAGCCGTTTGCGGATACTTCACGCAGGTTGATTTCCGGATTGAAGTTGGTTGCAAAGGGATAGCCGTGGTCACCGCCGTTGCAGTCGAGGATGTCGATGTAGTGGATCTCATCGAAGTAGTGCTTCTGTGCATACGCCGCAAAGACGCTGGTCACACCCGGATCGAAGCCCGAACCGAGCAGTGCGGTCAGACCTGCCTGCTGGAATTTCTCCTGATATGCCCACTGCCAGGAGTAGTCAAAGTACGCCGTGAAGCCCTTTTCCTCGCATCTTTTCTCATAGATGGCTCTCCATTCGGGATCGTCGGTATCCTCTGCCTCGTAGTTTGCAGTATCCACATAGTTTGCACCGCAGGCAAGGCAGGCATCCATGATGGTCAGATCCTGATACGGCAGAGCGACGTTCAGGACGGTGTGGGGCTTGTACTCGTTCATGAGGGCAGTGAGGGATTCCACACTGTCCGCATCCACCTGTGCAGTGGTGAGCACTGCATTCGTGGTCGGGCGGAGCTTCTCTGCGAGGGCATCGCACTTGGACTTGGTTCTGCTTGCAATGCAGATTTCAGTGAATACAGGGTTTGCACAGCACTTGTGGATTGCAACGGTCGCAACACCGCCGCAGCCGATTACCAGTAATTTCATCTCTTTTTTCTCCTTTGTCAGTTCAAAAATACTTTTTTCAAGGAAGGTCTTGCAATACTTGCCCTCCCCCTGACCCCCTCCCTGAAGGGAGGGGGAATTTTGAGCAGGGGCTTCGCCCCTGCAACCCGTTTGCGGCTTCGCCGCTTTTTGGGGGACTTCGTCCCCCTTACCCCCTTTTTAACTTCGCTATCCCTGTTCCGCTATATCAGAAACATATCATTCGATTTCGTCGAAGCTTGCGTTCAGCACACGTCCCTCCGCCGGAAGTCTCCTGCGTTCCTCCGCTTCTTCCAGCAGATCCTCCACATACTTCGGGAGCATGAATGCGCCGGTGTGCAGGTTCGTGGTGTAGTACCATGTCTGCAAGCCCCTTGCTTTCCAGCGGGCGGCATCGAGATCATGCAGGGGATGGTATTTCTTGGACGCAAAGCCGAACAGCCAGTAGCCGGACGGACAGGTCGGGATATGCGCCTGATACACACGGCTGATCGGGAAACAGCGGAATGCCCTCCGGTGCATCGCGGTGCAGGCTTCCTCGTCCTCATCGAAGAACGGACTGCCGTGCTGGTACACCATGATGCCGTCCTCCTTGAGTGCCTTGTAGCAGCTGCCATAGAATTCTTTCGTGAACAGTCCCGCCGTATGCCCGAAGGGATTCGTGCTGTCGTTGATGATCAGGTCATATTCATTCTCCTTGCGGCGCAGAAACCGCAGACCGTCACGGTAGAAGATATTGACACGTTCATCCTCCAGACCCTTTGCATTGTCGGGGAAAAATTCCTTGCAGACCTGCACAAAGAGTTCATCCGGTTCGACCACGTCAATGGATTCGATCTCCTCATAATGGGAAAGCTCCCTCGCCACGCCGCCGTCACCGCCGCCGATGACAAGGACTTTTTTCACATGGGGATGCACTGCCATCGGCACATGCACGATCATTTCATCATAGGTGAACTCGTCCTTCTCCGAAAAGATCACACTGCCGTCCGATGTCACGAACCGCCCGAATTCCTCGGACTCGAATACATCGATCCGCTGGAAATCGCTTTCGCCTGTGAACAGCTGTTTTTCCACTCGAATGGACATTTTTACATTGTTGGTGTGAAGTTCTGAAAACCAGTAGTCCATCTGTCACACTCCTTTCAAATATTCTGTATATATCTGCATTTGGGGAAATTACTGCATCCATAAAATCGCCTGCCAGCATTTTCTCCCTTTCTTGATACACGAAGAACAAGTGCACTGCCGCATTTAGGGCAGATCGGCGAATGCTCCTGCATCGGCGGATCGGCAGTTTTTTCTGCACTCGGCTGTTCATCCAGCTGCGAAATATTCTGAATGAACCTGCATTTCGGAAAATGGCTGCATCCGTAAAACTGTTTTCCTGCATTTTCGCCCTTACTGGAAACACGAAGCACAAGCGCGCCTCCGCATTTCGGACAGGGTGGCAATGCCGCATTTTCATGCTGCACATCGGATTCGGAAACCGGTATTTCCGGCTGCTCGTTCTGTCGCAGCTGCCGTTGCTCTGCTATCACGGTCACAGCTTCCGGCTTCTTGGCATACTTATCATGGATCGCATCAATATGCGCTTGTTTCTGGGCTTTGGTTACTTTCGTAAGTTGTTTGAGCAACACAAAAAGTTCCGCAACCTGTGTTTCATCGAAAACATCGGGAGATGAATCCCAAACATTCATAATATAGCATACAATTTGTTTCGCTTCATTACCCTTGTTTCGTTACTGACAACAGACATTTTTTTCAATTCACACCGTTCTGAAAATACTATAAACGAATACATCGAAACGTCATTATATCCATTGATCCACAAATAGTTTTTAAGCCATTTTATATGATTCCGATTTTGCAGAATCGGATTATAAAACTGGTTTTTTTGTTTATTTGGCAACATTTGCATCCAGTATGCAGACTTCTCATCCCCAAAAATCCAACCGGAGTAATTTTTACTTTCGATCACAAAAATACCTTTCTGCGATATAAAAACAATATCTATTTCTGTCGTTCCGCCATCATCTTTTGGAATATAGATATTCCTTAGAATCTTTCCATTTTTCTTACCAAACGTCTTAACAATTTTCAGTTGTCGTTCAGTAAGATCCTCGCCATATTCACCGACAGATTTTTCGGAAAACAAATCTTCGACAAGTGATTTCAAAGAATCAAAAAACAAATCTAATAACATATCATTCCACCAGCACATTCAGCCTCTCCAGCTCCGGATCCTCCGGGCCCTGCATGGAGCAGCCCTTTTCCTTGGCATAGAGGATATAATCCACCAGCTCCGCTGTGATCATCTCACCGGGGGCAAGGATCGGGATGCCGGGGGGATAGCACATGACGAATTCTCCGCAGATACGCCCTGCCGTTTCACGGATGGGGATCATTTCCTTTTCGGAGTAGAATGCCTTCTGCGGCGTGATCGCCACGATCGGGGAAATATATTCCGCATTGTACATATTCGACTTGTCACGGGAATACAGACGCTTGATGTCCTCCAGCGCACCCACCAGACGTTCAATGTCCTGAATGCGGTCGCCGATGGAGATATAGGCAAGAATATTGCCGATATCGCCGAACTCGATCTGAATGTCATATTCATCACGCAGAAGATCATAGACCTCGATGCCCGTCAGACCGATGTCCCTTGTGTAGACCGAAAGCTTTGTGACATCGTAATTGTAAATACTGCTGCCGTTGACCAGATCCTTGCCATAGGCATAGAAGCCGCCGATGGAGTTGATTTCCTCTCTTGCATATTCTGCCATGCGGCTGACCTTTTCAAACGACTCCCGACCGCGAAGGGCGAGATTTCGGCGAGAAATATCAAGGCTCGACAAGAGCAGATAGGATGCGCTGGTCGTCTGGGTGAGGTTGATGATCTGTTCGACATAGCGCATATTCATGCTTTTGCCCAGCAGGAGGAGGGAGCTTTGCGTCAGGCTGCCGCCCGATTTGTGCATGGACACCGCCGCCATATCCGCACCGGCTTCCATTGCGGAAACAGGCAGTTCCTCATGGAAATAGAGATGTGTGCCATGTGCTTCATCAACGAGGGCAAGCATACCGTGATCATGGGCAAGCTTCACGATCGAACGCAGATCGGAGCAGATGCCGTAATAGGTCGGATTGTTGACAAAAACCGCCACAGCATCAGGATTTTCCTCAATGACACGTTCCACCTGTGACAGTTCCATACCCAGTGCAATGCCGATATGGCTGTCCACATCGGGGTTGACATAGACCGGCTCTGCACCGCAGAGGACAAGGGCATTGATAACGCTTTTGTGGACATTGCGGGGGAGGATGATCTTATCCCCTGCCTTGCACGCTGTAAGAATCATGGTCTGCACAGAGGAAGTCGTTCCCCCGACCATGAAGAACGCGTGGGATGCACCGAAGGCATCCGCCGCCAGCTGTTCCGCTTCAAGAATGACGGAAACCGGATGGCAGAGGTTGTCCAGCGGCTTCATGGAATTGACATCAATGCCGACGCATTTTTCCCCCAGAAGCTGCACAAGCTCGGGGTTTCCACGTCCTCGCTTATGTCCGGGGACATCGAACGGCACAACACGCTGTCTGCGGAAGCGTTCGAGTGCTTCATAGACCGGCGCAGATTTTTGTTTTTCGATATTCATAGGCTTTTCCTCGTCAGTAAAAAATAAAACGGATGATAGAATATCACCCGTTCGTCAATCTCTCATATTCATCACAGAAATACCGAATTTCTATGATGTTGAAATGATACCGCTGCACATTGCCGCTTTCTTATTGACCGTTTCACAAGTGATTAGATTTATGATTATAAAGTGATCATCTTATAAAATTTGGGCTTTTAACCCAATCAATAATGCAGCATTGAAGCTGCCATCGGCAATCCGACCCGCCTGTCCGTATGGGCTGTCTTTCCGCAGCTGCGGAAAGCGGTCGTGTGCGTAAGCTGTATCGCTTTAGTACACTATATTGTATTGTAGCATATTTTTTGTCGTTTGTCAATTGGTTTTTTGCAAAAAATCAGATTCCGCTGCAAGTTTCCCCATTCGCTTCACATACTCCGCCGTCAGGAATGCATTTTCCAGATCCGCTTCATCGAGTCCACGGTAGAAAAACAGCGCATCATAGAGCTTTGCCATCCGTTCCGTGTCCTCGCTCTCCACATGGATATGCCCTGTTACAAGGTCGATGCCGACCAGCACATCGCCTGACAGATAACACCGCACATCGGGCACACAGCCCTCCGGCAGCTTTTCTGCATGGTGGGGATTTTCCAGAATCTCCGCTGCGATCATCTCACGAAGTTCCCCGGAATCCATCGGCGTATGGGGATATTTCTCACGGAAATACGCATCCACCTGCGTACCGGATCTCCGGTTCGGGGTGAGCTTCGGGCGGTATTTCTCATGCAGGTGTTTCCATTCCTGTAACATTTCGGGTGTCGGTTCTGTTGTCAGCATGGGAATCCTCCTTTACGGCATGTCATTTGAACCGGTTCTGCTGTACATCATACTCATACCCGATTTTCGCAAGCTTGTCAATGATCTCCTGCATATCGCAGTCATTGGTCTTGCAGAATTCCTCCAAAGACGGGTAAAAATCACGCAGCTGGGTATTGATGAAGCTCACAAGAATGGCAGGGTCGTTTGGAATGTTCATGGTTTTGTCCTCCTGTACTTTTTTGTTTTATCATAGCATGATGAACAGCATTTGTCAAGGAAATTCCGCTAAATTATAAATTTTTTGAAAAATTATCAATAACCCCTTGCAGAATCAGAAAAAATAGTGTATAATATAAGTGTTGTGCCGGTAAGAAATTACCGATACTTCCCAATCACCCTGTAAAAGGGGAAAATTTAATCTGAAAGGATGTCATGACAATGGCAGGTTTGAACAAGGTAACTGTAGAAGATATTCAGGTAAAGGGCAAGAAGGTTCTCGTCCGCTGCGATTTCAACGTTCCGCTCAAGGACGGCGTGATCACAAACGACAACAGAATTCAGGCTGCTCTGCCGACCATCAAGAAGCTGCTGGAGAACGGCGCAAAGGTTGTACTCTGCTCCCACCTCGGCAAGCCGAAGAATGGTCCGGAGGAGAAGTTCTCCCTCGCTCCTGTTGCAGCAAGACTGGCTGAAGTTCTCGCTCCTGCAAAGGTAGTTTTCGCAAATGACGATACTGTTGTTGGCGAAAATGCAAAGGCTGCTGTAGCTGCTATGGGCGAAGGCGAAGTTGTTCTGCTCCAGAACACAAGATTCCGCGGCGCAGAAGAAACCAAGAACGGCGAAGAGTTCTCCAAGGAACTGGCTGATCTGGTTGACGGCGAAGCATTCGTAATGGACGCATTCGGTTCTGCTCACAGAGCACATGCTTCCACAGCAGGCGTGACAAAGTTCGTAAAGGAAACAGCAGTTGGCTACCTGATGCAGAAGGAGATCCAGTATCTCGGTAATGCAGTAGAGGTTCCGGAGCGTCCGTTCGTTGCGATCCTCGGCGGTGCAAAGGTTGCTGACAAGCTGAACGTTATCTCCAACCTGCTCGAAAAGTGCGATACCCTGATCATCGGCGGCGGTATGGCATATACATTCATCAAGGCACAGGGCGGTTCCATCGGTACTTCTCTGGTTGACGATGAGAAGATCGACTACTGCAAGGAGATGCTCGCTAAGGCTGAGTCCCTCGGCAAGAAGATCCTGCTCCCTGTAGATACTACCATCGCAGCAGAATTCCCGAACCCGATCGACGCTGAGATCGCAGTTGAGGTTGTTCCCTCCAATGCAATTCCGGCTGACAAGATGGGCCTGGACATCGGCACAAAGACACAGGAGCTGTTTGCTGAGGCTGTGAAGTCCGCAAAGACTGTTGTATGGAATGGCCCGATGGGCGTATTCGAGAACCCGACTCTGGCAAAGGGTACCATTGCAGTTGCGAAGGCTCTGGCTGAAACAGACGCTACTACCATCATCGGCGGCGGCGACTCCGCAGCAGCTGTTATGCAGCTCGGCTTCGCTGACAAGATGAGCCACATCTCCACAGGCGGCGGTGCTTCTCTGGAATACCTCGAAGGTAAGGTTCTGCCGGGCGTAGCTGTTATCGCTGAAAAGTAAGCGGGGAGCCCCCGCGGGCGATTCGCGTGGGTAAGCAAACCGTAAGGACAAGCTTACTGCTCGCGTTGTGAGCTTGCTGAACCGCATGTTCCTTGCTTCGCAGAGGAACATCGCTTCTGAAAGCATTTAGCATTGCTCTTGTGCAGATGCATAAAATTAAGCATAAGGGCGGATAATTCTATTCGCCCTTATGTTATAACAGGAGGTTTCACCATGAATCTCATCGAAAAAATCAAGCAGAATGAAAATTCCCCGATCTATCTGGCATTCACGCTGGGTACACTGCTGGGAATCATCCTCGGTTTTCTGGCATCCCCCATCAAAAAGGGCATGACCATCGGCAGCTACAACAACATCGAAAACAATGAGGGCTGCTGCAAGGATGAGGACGAAGAATGACATTTGACATAACGATCGGAAATGCCCACAGCTCGATGAATCTGGTTGAGCTTCTGTTAGCAGTCCTGTTGATCGGAGGGTTTGTTTCTCTCATCATCCTGTCCATCAGACGCGGCGTTCTTACGCTGCTGAAAAAACCGGTGAACGCACGTCCCTGTGCGCTATTCTGGACAAAAGTGGACGCAAAGGTTCTGGATAATGCAGAGGGCGAAGTCTGGCACGAATTTCTCTTGAATGACATCAAGGGACGTTCCGGCATTCCGAATCAACCGCGCGGACAAATGCGGAAAGTTTCCAATTTTAAGGTGGAATATACTTATCAGGACAAGCAGTACCAGAAATTTGTCTATATAAAGGATTTTTCTGGCGATGCATTTGAGCTCTACTGCCTCAGATGGAATCCGGAACGAACCAAAACCTACGTTCCGACTTATGAGTGGAGTAAGGGATCAGGCATTTCCATGCTGTTCTTTGGCATTCTGATGCTCCTGATAGGCGTTATTGTAATTTGCGGCTTATTTTCATAAATTCATTAAAAGGAGTAATTACCATGAACAAGGCAACAAGAAAGGCAATTATTGCCGGCAACTGGAAGATGAACAACACCAGAGTAGAGGCTAAGGCTCTGCTCGAAGCAATCAAGCCCCTCGTAGCAAATGCAGAGGGCAATGTAGAGGTAATCGCTTGCGTACCGTTCACAAACCTCGAAACTGCTATGAACGTAACTGCTGGTTCTAACGTAAAGATCGGTGCAGAGAATGTACATTTTGCAAAGTCCGGCGCATACACAGGCGAGATCTCCGCTGACATGCTCGTTGAGCTGGGCGTGGAGTATGTAGTGATCGGTCACTCCGAGAGAAGACAGTACTTCGGTGAGACTGACGAGACAGTCAACAAGAGAACTGTTGCAGCTCTGGAAGCAGGTCTCAAGCCCATCGTTTGCGTAGGCGAGCTGAAGTGGGAGCGTGAGTGCAATATCACTGAGGAAGTGATCGCTCGCCAGATCAAGCTGGATCTGTGGTCTCTGACTGCTGAGCAGGTAAAGAACACTGTGATCGCATATGAGCCGGTTTGGGCAATCGGTACAGGTCTGACTGCAACACCGGATCAGGCTGAAGAGGTTTGCGCATTCATCCGTGCACAGCTCGCAAAGCTCTATGATCAGGCAACTGCTGACGCTGTTACCATCCAGTACGGCGGTTCTATGAACGCTGCAAACGCTGCTGAACTGCTGGCTAAGCCCAACATCGACGGCGGTCTGATCGGCGGTGCTTCCCTGAAGGCTGCTGATTTCAATACTATTGTACAGGCTGCTGTACAGGGCTAAGAAACAATGGAACAGCATTTCCATGATGGAAATTGTTACGAGGGGCGACAGGTCGCCCCTCAGATTTCAAAATGGCGTGTTTTCGACATTGTGGTATGTGTCGCTTTCGGCATATTCAATTTTATGTATCTTCTTACCGATTACGTTTTCACTTATTTTTGGCTTATCGGTATTGGAGTCGTAGTATTCATACTGTGTTTAACCGAACGTTTTCATCGCACGGACGCACCGAAGCCATGGATCATCGTACAAACTGTACTGCGGTGCATACTCTGTATTGGTGCATTGATCTTCACCATCCTTCCGTGGACAATGAACTGCAACTGGAAATGGTACTATCCTGTACAGCGTGCATTCTACCTGCAAGGGCGGTATGACTCGGTTTTGAATGACTATCTGCCCAAGAAACTTCCTGCACAAACGGATGGTTACGATGTTCAGTTTACGCCAAAAGCTTTACAGGGAAATCCTGCCATCAATATAACATACTACACTGACAGCGAAACCATTGCCGAATATAAAGCATTCGCAGAAAGCTATGGAGCAAGATATGTTTCCATGGAATATGTTGATGTTTTGCTGGAAGCATATTCCTCAGGCGTCTCATTCGAACCGTCCGAGGAACAAACTGAATGTCTTGACTGGATGATCCGCTTGATCCAACAATGGGATACAGAGCCTGATGCTGACATGGAAGTGTATGTTTTTAAGCAGAGCAATTCCATTTGTGCGTCGTACATCCTCAATGAGAAAACAGGATATTTCCGCATTTATTATTAAGTCGGAAATCTATGATGATTTCTATGCTTTATGGCGAATTTTAAAAAATGAAAGGGTTAATTACTATGAGCAAAAAACCTGTAGCACTGATTATTATGGACGGTTTCGGCTATAATGCGAGCGATTACGGCAATGCCATTGTCGCTGCAAAGACACCGAACCTTGACAAATACATGCAGGGCCCGAACACCATCATCGGCGCAAGCGGTCTTGACGTTGGTCTGCCGGATGGTCAGATGGGCAACTCCGAGGTTGGTCACACCAACATCGGCGCAGGCAGAATCGTTTACCAGATGCTGGTAAAGATCTCCAAGTCCATCAAGGACGGCGATTTCTTCGAGAACAAGGCACTCGTGGACGCTATGGAGAACTGCAAGGCAAAGGGATCCGCACTGCACCTGATGGGTCTGCTCTCCCCCGGCGGCGTACACAGCCATATGGAGCATCTCTACGGTCTGTGCGAGATGGCAAAGAAGAACGGTCTGGACAAGGTGTATGTTCACGCATTCCTCGATGGACGTGACGTTCCTCCGTCCTCCGCAGCTGACTTCATGGAAGAGGCTGTAGCTAAGATGAACGAGATCGGCGTGGGCAAGGTTGCTACCGTGATGGGCAGATTCTACGCTATGGACAGAGATAACGCTTGGGATCGTGTGGAAAAGGCATATGCCGCAATGGTTTACGGCGAGGGCGTTTCCGCTTGCTGTCCTGTACAGGCAATCAAGGATTCCTATGCAAATGAAGTCACCGACGAATTCATGCTCCCGACCGTTGTAGACGGCGGCGCAAAGATCGCGGCTGATGACAGCGTGGTATTCTTCAATTTCCGCCCCGACCGTGCAAGACAGATCACAAGAGCATTTGTGGACGAGGCATTCACCGGTTTCGAGAGAAAGAACGGCTTCTTCCCGCTGCATTTTGTATGCATGGCACAGTATGACGCAACCATGCCGAACGTATCCGTTGCATTCCCGCCGGAAGCTCTGACCATGACACTGGGCGAATACCTGAGCAAGTGCGGCAAGACACAGCTGAGAATTGCTGAGACACAGAAGTATGCACATGTTACCTTCTTCTTCAACGGCGGCGAGGAGAAGCAGTTCGAGGGCGAGGACAGAATCCTCATCAAGTCCCCCGATGTGGAAACCTTCGATATGAAGCCGGAAATGAGCGCATATGAAGTCACTGACGCTGTTGTGGAAGCGATCGAGTCCGACAAGTACGATGTCATCATCCTGAACTATGCAAACTGCGACATGGTAGGTCACACCGGTATTTTTGATGCAGCTGTTGCTGCTGTTGAGGCTGTGGACACCTGCGTTGGCAGAATGGTGGACGCAATTCTGGCAAAGGGCGGCGCGGCTCTGATCACCGCTGACCATGGCAATGCAGACAAGATGTACGAGCCGGACGGCAGTGCATTCACCGCACACACCACAAATCCCGTTCCGTTCATCGTGGTAGGCGCAGGCGACTGCAAGCTCCGTGAGGGCGGCGTTCTGGCTGACCTCTCCCCGACGATCCTGAAGCTGCTGGATCTCCCCCAGCCTGCTGAAATGACCGGTAAGTCTCTGATTGTAGATTGATTTTGAAATGATGCTGCGCCGTCCGTTTGGGCGGCGTATGCTATATCTGAATAATTACTATGTTTGAACGTGCTTTGTTTCTGTATCCCTGCCCAAGAATGATTGCTTTGCAATCTAAGGATTTTATCATTCCTCCGCAGGGGGAATGATAAAATGGCTCGGGATTCCAAAGGGATTCCATCCCTTTGGCGGGGGGATGCAGGGGGGCAGAGCCCCCCTGCGCTCCACAAAGTACACCACCACCAGAAAGGAGATGGCAGAATGCCGATCAGAATTCCCGAAAATTTACCGGCTTACCAGACATTGGAGGAGGAGAACATCTTCGTCATGCCGAAGAACCGAGCAGAGCATCAGGACATCCGTCCGCTGAAGGTGCTCATCCTCAATCTGATGCCGAAGAAGATTGAAACGGAATGCCAGCTCATGCGGCTTCTGAGCAATTCGCCTTTGCAGGTGGATGTGGATCTTTTGCAGGTCGAGCATGTATCCAAGAACACCTCCAAGGCACACCTGAGCACGTTCTATAAGACCTTTCCGCAGATCCGCGGTGATTTCTACGACGGCATGATCATCACCGGCGCACCGGTCGAGCAGCTGGAATTTGAAGATGTGGACTACTGGCAGGAGCTTTGCGACATCATGGAGTGGACGAAAACACATGTGTATTCCACCATGCATATCTGCTGGGCGGCGCAGGCAGGTCTGTACTATCATTTTGGCGTGCCGAAGTACCAGCTGGACAAGAAGCTGTTCGGCGTGTTCCCCCACAAGGCGGAGATCCCGAATACGCCGCTTCTGCGCGGCTTTGACGATGAATTCCCCGTGCCGCACTCCCGACACACCGAAACGCGCCGCGCGGATATTGAGAAGATCCCGCAGCTGGAGATCCTGTCCTATTCTCCCCTTGCCGGCGTTTATATTGTGGGCAACAAGAATCATCGGCAGTTTTTCCTGACGGGGCATAATGAATATGTCCGCGACACGCTCAAGGACGAGTATTTCCGCGATCTGGAAAAGGGCTTGCCGATCGAAGTGCCGTTCAATTACTTCCCCGGCAACAATCCCAACTGCACCCCGAAATTCTCATGGAGAAGCCATGCGAACCTGATGTATTCCAACTGGCTCAACTACTGCGTGTATCAGGAAACGCCTTTCAATCTGGAGGAACTGCCGCAGATGGTGGAGGATGGAATCGCATAACGATACAAAAAACGACAGGAGATACGATCATGATAACACAGGAACGAAAAAAACAGCTTGACATTGATTTAAGGATCATTTTTCTTATTTCCATGCTGGTACTCGGCTTTTTTATGATTTTCGGAAACCAGATCAACAGCGTGGCATATGATAAACAGGTGCACATTCTTTTGCGTGTCCTGATGATGGGCGGACTGTTCCAGTATGGATTAGCAGGTCTGGGGATCACCGTTGTGTCCATTCTTCGCCGTGAAAGCTTTCTGTCCCATGGTCTGCGTACCAAAAATCTTCTGCCGGCGGTCGGACTGAGTGCACTGTGCTGTCTGCCCGATCTCATTTACCAGATCGCTGCCGGAAATGCACATGCATGGTTCCCGTTTTCGGATGTGAATTTCACCCGTGAGGTCATGGCATCCGGCTTCCCCGTCAATGTGGTCGGAATGGCAATTACTGCAATCTGCTGGGGCTTTTTTGAGGGCTTCAATTATGTCGTCATTGCCGATAAGATCAACGAACGGTATCCCTCCAAGTACCGCTTCTGGGATTGGGGTGCGTTCTTCTGTGCAGTGATGTGTATTCTCATCCATGGTGCGGTCGGTGTCACGCCGGATGCCATCATTGAGATGCTCTGCACCATCTTTCTGATCTATGGAATGCTCCTTGTGCGTAAAGAAACAGGAAACGCATGGGGATGTGTGCTGATTTTCTTTGCCTATTGGAATGCGGTGTAATAGAACAAAACCCTCAGCCTTGCAAAGCTGAGGGTTTTCTGCTGTCATGGAGGAAATTACTGCAAATCGCAAAGATCCAGTACGGGGAATTTTTCATCAAATTTAGTCAGTGTGAAATTACGGTACATGTTCATATACAGACTGCCCAGCATATCCTCGCTGACAAGGTATGCAAGCTGTACATCCACCGACTCACCAGCCGGAATCGTGATGTGATTTTTATGCATACCGCTTTCAGACTGAATGGAGAAGAAACCGCCGTCAGCTTTCAAATCATGAAGAAATTCTGTGTTTCTCTCTGCAATGTCGGATTTCATCATTCCGTTTTTCATTGCCACATTGTCTCTGATCGTGAACAGCGTCGGGAAAATGATATGCTCCACCGCATGGTCGGAATCATTGGTATAGGTTGCCTTTACCACCAGTACATGCTGCGGAATGGTTTCGGACATGACCTCTTCGTCCAGTGTGTCCACGCCGCTGCCGGGATTGTACCATGTGCGGACAACATCCGCAGAAGGATCTCCTTCATGCCTGCTCCCTCCTTTGCTTTTTCTTGTGTCCTCAAAGCTTTGATTCATCTATTAGACGCGCATGGAGTGTGAAAGGTTTCATGCTGTTTCTATTGTAACAGAAATTTGTATATTTTGCAATTATTGTTCCCCCTCCAGAATCCCCTCAAAAAACGCCTCCGTCCCCATCTCGCCGTTTCGGTTATACCGATCAAGTCCGAACAGGCATTCCGGATCGCGTGTGATGTAGTTCGGGCGTTCATAGCAGGTGAATGTGCAGAGAAATCCCAGCTCACGCAGCACCGGAATGCTCTCCTTGCAGATGTATCCGTAAGGATATGCAAACGCAATGGGGCAGGTTTTCGTTTCTGCCTGCATACGGCTCTGAAGCTGTCCGAGGTCCTTTGTCAGAAGCTCCGCGTATGCCTGTGAATCTTCGCCGTAACGGATCGAACAGCCTGCGCGTTCCTCCATACTGTGCAGGTCATAGGTGTGACTGCCAATCTCCACGCGTCCTGAATCCAGCAGTGTGTTGATATCCTCCCATGTCAGGTAGGAGTACGCATCCGAATGCGGATCGTTCACTGCGTCCACATCAGTATATTTCCCCACCACCGACACCACCGCGCACATATCATATTCCTCCAGCAGGGGGAGTGCGAGCGAGAGATTGTTGTAAAAGCCATCATCGAACGTGAGCATCACCGGATGCGGCGGCAGCGTGCCCATGCCGTTTGTATAGGCAAGCAGCTCTGCCACGCTCACCGTTTCATACCCCTGCGCGGACAGATAGGCAAGATCATCCTCAAACTGTTCTGCTGTCACCTGATAGGCACTCTGCGCCTCCGGTGTAATGCTGTGATACATTACCACAGGCAAAAAAACGCCGTCCTGCGGCACTTCCGCGGAAAAGACATGCTTACCGATGTGGGAACAGCACAGCAGGAAAATGAACACGATCCCGTCGAGCATCAGCAGACGGAACAGCCGTTTCGGATTGTAACAATGATACATTCTGCATCCCTCCGTGATGGAGTATATGCGCAAAGCGTGTCCGTTTTTCCGGAATCCTGCCGCAGATTTCCGGATTCTATTTTTCTTCCGCACTGCATATACTTCAGTAACACGTCAATACTGAGAGGTGAAAGAATGCGGCGCAGAATGAGAAAGCTTCACAAAAAAACGCTCCTGCTGACGCTGGTCTGTGCATCGCTGCTTGGGATAACCGAGCTGTTCCGGCTGATCCCTGCAACGGCGGATCTTCTGGACTGGGGCGCGGACGAGCTGACAGAATGCACAAAGGAAACGGATGCCTGCTTCACAGAAGATCCTGCCTGCTACCTGTCAAAGGGTTACGGAATCGCCGCAGAGACCGAGCCGACAGAATCGGCAGTACCGGCGGCATCGCCTGCGGATCGCGGCCCGAAGCCCTATCCGGAAACATGGGAGCTGTCAGGTGAGGTGCGTGAGGTGACGTACACGGCATATTCCGGCACACGTTTTTTTGATCTGGAAGATGCCGGACAAGTGCAGAATCTGACAACGCTTTCGAATGAAAAGCTCCTTACAGAGAGCAGGCTGCGCCCCGCGTTTGACATTGCACTGCATTCTGAGCCGCAGGTGCTCATCATGCACACCCACACGACCGAAAGCTTTGAGCCGTATGTGCGCGAGGCATTTGACAGCAATTTCAACTACCGCACCACCGACAGCAGCAAGAATATGGTCATGGTGGGGGATGCGATTGCCGCACAGCTTGAAGCGGCAGGCATTGCCGTGATTCATGACGGGACGATTCACGATTACCCGTCCTACACCGGTTCCTATGACCGGAGCAGGGAAACGGTCAGGGCAATTCTGGAGCAGTATCCGTCCATCAAGGTCGTGCTGGACATTCACCGTGATGCCATCGGCGCGGATGATGTGATCAGCCAGCCTGTGGCAGAGATCGGCGGCAAAAAGGCGGCGCAGGTGATGATCATCTCCGGCTGTGATGACGGGACGATGGGTATGCCGAATTACATGCAGAATTTCCGTTTTGCCTGCCTGCTCCAGCAGCAGATGGAGGCGGATTATCCCACATTGACGCGCCCGATCCTGTTTGACTACCGCAAGTACAATCAGGATCTGACGACCGGAAGTCTGCTCATCGAGGTCGGCTCTCACGGCAACACGTTGGAACAGGCGGAATATGCCGGCGAACTGATCGGTAAATCACTGGCACGCGCATTATCGGGGCTGACCTGACGCGCAGGAAACGGAGGATACATGAAAGGAAAATTACGGATCACAGGTCTTTTTCTTATACTGCACATGGTCATCAGCGGTGTGCTCTGGGGGTGTCTGCTGGTCTATCAGCGCGGCTACAACACCCTGCACCGCGAGGGCATCGCGGTGGCAAGCGTCAGGGCGGCGCAGGACAGGACACATGTGCAGATATTGGAAGGAAGCTATTCGTTTCCGTCAGCATGGATGGCGGAGGAAAGTCCGGTGTATTTCGGGGCATATCTGCTTGCGGACGAAGCATTGCATTTCTGGATGAATCTTTCCGGAATTTGTTATTAACATATTCGAAACGATTTGTTCACAGAATATTCTGAAACTAAGTATTGCAAATAGAGTGTATTTCTGGTATAATAATAAAGGTACTGTGTCGGAAGGCACAGGAAACGCGCCTGTAGTTTAGCTGGATAAAACAGGGGACTCCGACTCCCCAGACCGCAGATTCGAGTTCTGTCAGGCGCACCATACCGCATTGTGCGAAGCGATGCGGAAATAACGGGATGTAGCTCAGTTTGGTAGAGTGCTTGGTTTGGGACCAAGATGCCGCAGGTTCGAGT
>CALGTT010000431.1 GCA_937901485.1 uncultured Ruminococcus sp. | reverse complement strand
ATCGTCAACACCATCGTGCAGTTCGGTGTGGAATTCGGACTGCTGGCATTGGTGGACTGGTCGGCAAATGTGGAGAATTTCATTTCCACCACCGCCGCATGGACGGTTGCCGTGATCTTTGCATTCTATGTCAACAAGAAATTCGTGTTCAAGAGCGAAGCGAAGGACTTCAAGCGGCTCATGTGGGAATTCTGGACGTTCATTTCCGGCAGACTTGTCACATGGGGCATGACTGTGCTCATCATGCAGTTTGCAACGCTTTTCTATGTGCGCGAGGACGGTTCGAAAAACATCATCATCTACGCCATCTTCTATTTCTTACAGCAGGTCATCATCACCCTGTCGAACTACTTCATCAGCAAGCTGATCGTGTTCCGCAAGAAAAAGGATGCCCCTGCGGAGGAATAAGCTATGGTGAAATATCCCAGAACACCGCATTATTATGAAACGGACCAGATGAAGATCGTCCATCACTCCAACTACATCCGCTGGTTTGAGGAGGCGCGTATCTACTATCTCGATGCCATCGGGATGCGCTTTGCCGATCAGGAAAACCGCGGTATTGTCTGTCCCGTCCTGACCGTGGATGCGGCGTATAAGAAAATGGTGCGCTTCGGTGACAGCGTGGAGGTCATCACGCGCGTCAATCTCTATGACGGTCTGCGCTACGGCTTCTCCTACGAGGTGCGCAATACGGAAACGGGCGAGATCTGCTGCACTGGCACGAGCACACACTGCTTTCTGACTGCGGACGGAAAGATCCTGCGCGTCAGACGGGAATACCCCGAAATGCACGAAATTCTGACACGCTGCCTTGCTGAAGATAACAACATTTAGTATAAAAACGAATGAAAATCACGGTTTTTGACCGTGATTTTCTGCTTTATATACATGTTGTAAAGAACTGGGGAGGAATATTTGGCGAAAACGTCAATTGCAAGTAGTGGGAAAATCGGGTATACTATTATATGTAAAGTTATATGGTAGAATTGGTGAGTGTAATTTTACGAGATATTGAGAGTGGAAAGGAGAATCGCTCCGGCACATGGGGCGAAAAGAGAACTATGGCTGTAATGAAATCCGCAGAGATCGAAACCTTCAAGAAGGCGTTTGTTGATAACCTTCAGACAAAATTCAGCGTATCTCCCGATGAGGCTTCCGACCAGCAGGTATATCAGGTACTGTCTGCAATGGTAGTAGAAAAGCTCAAGAAGATGCGCCATCATTTTATCAATCAGGCACATTCCGCAGGCAGAAAGCAGGTATACTACCTGTCCATGGAGTTCCTGATGGGACGTTCCCTGAAGACCAGCCTGTACAATCTGGAAATGGCTGACGGCGTAAAGAAGATGCTGGGTGAATTCGGCATCAAGCTTGACAAGATCTATGAGTGCGAGCCGGACGCAGGTCTGGGCAACGGCGGTCTGGGCAGACTGGCGGCATGTTATCTGGACGGCATGGCAACACAGGGTATGCCGGCGATGGGCCATTCTATTTGTTATGAATACGGTATTTTCCGTCAGAAGATCGAGGAGGGCTGGCAGACAGAGCTTCCCGACAACTGGCTGCCCGGCGGCAGTGTATGGCTTGATCCGAAGCCTGAGAGAGCGATCGAGGTGCATTTTGAGGGCGATCTGAACGAATACTGGGATAACCAGTACCATCACATTTCCCATGTGAACTACAGCACAGTTATGGCAACACCGGTGGATATGTATGTATCCGGCTACGGCAGCGAGGGTGTGTCCGTTCTGCGTCTGTGGACGGCGAAAGCACCGAATTTCAACATGGAGATGTTCAATCAGGGCGATTATGCAAAGGCACTTGGTCAGAATTCCATTGCCAATGCGATCTCCAAGATCCTGTATCCGAACGACAACCATCTGGAGGGCAAGTCCCTGCGTCTGCGTCAGCAGTACTTCCTGTGCGCAGCATCCATTGGTGATATCGTGAATACGCATATGAACGTATACGGCACACTGGATAACCTGCATGAAAAGGTAGCGATCCATATCAACGACACCCACCCGACACTGGCGATTCCGGAGCTGATGCGTATCCTGCTGGATGACTGCGGCTACGGCTGGGATCAGGCGTGGAACATCGTGACAAAGACCTTTGCTTACACCAACCACACAGTTATGGCAGAGGCACTGGAAAAGTGGGATGTGAATCTCGTCAAGCATGTGATTCCGAGAATCTTCTCCATCATTGTGGAGATCAACAACCGCTACTGCCAGTCCCTGATGGAGCGCAACGGCTACGACAGCGCAAAGACCACCAGAATGTCCATCATCAAGGATAACATGATCCACATGGCAACGCTTTGCGTGGCTGCATCTCACAGCGTCAACGGCGTATCCAAGCTGCACTCCGAGATCATCAAGACCGATGTCTTCCGCGATGAGGCACAGGACACACCGGAGAAGTTCAAGAATGTCACAAACGGCATTGCATACCGCCGCTGGCTGTACCAGTCCAACCACGGTCTGACGGAGCTGCTGCGTGACAAGATCGGTGACGGCTTCCTGAAGGACGGCGCAGAGCTTGCAAAGTTTGCTGCATTTGCAGATGACAAGGCAGTTCTGGAAGAGCTGATGAAGATCAAGAGAGCCAACAAGGAGCGTTTTGCAAAGTATGTCAAGAGCGCGTCCAAGGCAGTGCTGAATCCTGACAGCATCTTTGACGTACAGGTAAAGCGTCTGCATGAATACAAGCGTCAGCATCTGAACGTGATGCACATTCTGGCGCAGTACAATTATCTGCTGGAAAATCCCAATGCAGACTTCACGCCCAAGACCTACATCTTCGCGGCAAAGGCAGCACCGGGCTACTATCTGGCAAAGCAGATCATCAAGATGATCTGGGCAATTTCCGAGGAGATCCGCAAGAATCCGAGGATCAAGGATAAGCTCGCGGTGAACTTTGTAGAGAACTACAGCGTTACCATGTCCGAGCTGCTGATGCCGGCAAGTGATATCTCCGAGCAGATCTCTCTGGCAGGTACGGAGGCATCCGGTACGGGCAACATGAAGCTGATGCTCAACGGCGCAGTAACTCTGGGTACACTGGACGGTGCGAATGTCGAGATCCGCGATGCTGTCGGCGATGACAACATCATTATCTTTGGTATGAAGACCGAGGAAGTGAACGCACGCAAGCCGCATTACAATCCGGAGGAGATTTATAACAACAACGGTATTGTCCGTGCGTGCATCGACCGTATGTACCGCGGCATCAACGGCTGCACATTTAACGAGGTCGCAAATTCTCTGAAGAAATCCGATCCCTACATGGTTCTGGCTGACTTTGATGACTACGCAAGAGCACAGGCTCTCAGCTCCGAGCTGTACAAGGATAAGGAACGCTGGGCGAAGATGTCCCTCATGAACACCGCCGGCGCAGGCGTATTCTCCGCCGACCGCAGTGTCAGCGACTACGCAAGAGATATCTGGGGACTGGTATAAAGAGAATCCTTGTTTCCGCTTGGGCGAAGCCCAAAGGAAACATATCGCCAGCGGCGGCTCGCCGCCCAAAGGGATGTGATCCCTTTGGAATCCCATAGCATTTTTGAATGATACCCCCATGGGGGTATCATTCAAAAATCTTGAAATTGCAAGGATCTCATTCTTTTGACAGAGAACGCAGGAAACAAAGTTCTCTGTAAAATATCCCTGTGAATCCTGCACAGGTCACAGAAATCACAAACGATGTCCCTGTCCGCACTGCGGATGGGGACAAAGTATAGCAGGATAAACTTAATGAAAAGTAATTTATGGGTATGATCCCTCCTGTTTTCTTTTGCTGCCATTTTCCGCAAGCTCCCACCAAAATCGACAAAGGGGGTGGGGTGACGGAAGGGGTGTGCAGAGGGGAAACCAGAGGGGCAGGGGGAAATGTCGATTTTGCAACAGTGCACTTTCGCCCCGAAATGCCTTTCAGAAGTTTGTTTTTCCCCCTGCCCCTATGGTGTCCCCTTTGCATTTCTGCGTGATGGTAGAAATAATTGTGCAGAGCGCAGGAGAAAAAATACGATAAATCAAAATCATTACTACAGGAGTAACCACTATGAGCCATTTATTCGACAGCTGGAACGCTGCCTACAAAACTCCCTTCGGTGCGGTCAGAAAGGGCAAGGTCTGCCGGTTTTCCCTCCGCCTGCCGAAGGATGTCAAGCCCGACTATCCGCCCGTGCTCGTGCTGTTCCGCACGGGCTTCAAGGAACGCTTTCTCAACCTGCGCATGACTGCCGAAGAGGAGGACTGCAATGTCTGGAGCACGGAGTATCTTCCGAAATATGTCGGCGTGCATTATTACTATTTTGCCTATACACAGAATGGTCAGCGGCACTACGTCAAGCGCACGGACGGTCATCTGGGCAAGCTC
>CALGTT010000430.1 GCA_937901485.1 uncultured Ruminococcus sp. | reverse complement strand
GGGATCGCCACTGCACCGATCTTGTGCAGTGCCACGATCGTGTACCAGTATTCATAATGCCGCTTGAGCATCAGCATCACGCGGTCACCTTTGCGCACACCCTGCTTGACCAGATAATTTGCAGTCTGCGCGGACAGACGGCTGATATCCCCGAAGGTCAGCACGCCGCTGTTTCCGTCATCATCGCACCAGACCACCGCACGCTTCTCCGGCTCGTCCGCGGCAATGGCATCCACTACATCATAACCAAAATTGAAATTGTCCGGATAATGCAGGCGGAATCCTGTGATCTGACCGCTTGCGTCAAATTCCGCACTGCTGTATTTCTTGTATAACGGTTCCATAATTCCCCTCCGTTTTCGCTTGCATCTGGTATCTAATACTATATTACATCATATCAGATATTTTGTCAAGTGTTTTTTGAAATTTTCTCCAGATTATCACATAAGCCACGTCACTTTTATCATTAAAAGCGTAAAAGCATCAGAATTATGTGAGATGGATTCCCCGAACAGGAAATCCATCTGCAAAATTATGCGTTTTTGTCGTTATAATTGCCGAATTTGCGGAATCTCTGGTATCTCTGTTCGAGCAGTTCCTCCTCGGAGAGCGCACAGAGATTGTCAAGCTCACGGATCAGAGTCGCCTTCAGATTCTTGCACATTTTGGAGAAGTGATCGAAGTCCTCAGGGATGATCTCCTCGGCAACACCGAATTCCTTCATATCCTCAGCGGTGATATGCAGGCACTCTGCGGCATCGGCAACCTTACCGGAATCCTTCCAGAGGATGGATGCACAGCCCTCAGGGGAAATGACGGAATAGACAGCATTTTCGAGAATAAATACTCTGTCGGAGGAAGCGAGCGCAAGTGCGCCGCCGCTGCCGCCCTCACCGATGACAACGGAGATGACGGGGGTTCTCAGACCAAGCATTTCCATGATGTTTTCAGCGATCGCCTGTCCCTGACCGCGCTCCTCCGCCTCTGCACCGCAGAACGCGCCGAGGGTATCGACAAAGCAGACAACGGGACGATGGAACTTCTCAGCCTGCTTCATCAGACGCAGTGCCTTGCGGTAGCCCTCAGGCTTGGGGCTGCCGAAATTGCGTGCGATTCTGCTCTGGAGGTCAGTACCCTTTTCCATTGCAATAAAGGTCACAGGACGCTTGCCGATGTAGGCAAGACCTGCCATGATCGCAAGATCCTCACCAAAACGGCGGTCGCCGTGCAGCTCGATGGGAAATTCAAAGATCTCCTTGACATACGCGCCGCCCGTAGGTCTGCCGTTCTGTCTGGCAGTTTTCAGCTTTTCGTAGGAATTCATGTGTCCTGCCTCCTTACTTCTGGTGGATGTGCAGAATTTCTGCAAGGGTATCACGCAGCTCGTTTCTCGGAATGATGGCATCAACAAAGCCATGCTCCATAAGGAATTCTGCGCTCTGGAAATTATCGGGGAGCTTGCTCTTGGTGGTCTGCTCTACCACGCGTCTGCCGGCAAAGCCAACGAGTGCGCCCGGCTCTGCAAGGATGATATCACCCTGCATCGCAAAGCTTGCTGTCACGCCGCCCGTGGTCGGATCGGTCAGGACGGTCACATAGAGCAGTCCTGCGTTGCTGTGCGCCTTGACAGCCGCGCTGACCTTTGCCATCTGCATCAGGGA
This sequence comes from uncultured Ruminococcus sp., assembly GCA_937901485.1. GTDB lineage: Bacteria > Bacillota > Clostridia > Oscillospirales > Ruminococcaceae > UBA3855. The sequence goes on along the minus strand of CALGTT010000430.1, from coordinate 12,350 downwards.
GATCACGCCCTCCTGCATTCTTGCGCCGCCCGATGCAGTGAAGCCCACAACGGGGAGATGGTATTCGAGTGCATACTCATACAGGCGTGTGATCTTCTCGCCCACAACGGAGCCCATACTTGCCATCATGAACTTCGGTTCCATCACGAATGTTGCAAAACGGATGCCTGCGATCGTTGCGATACCGCAGATCACTGCATCTTCCTCGCCCGTTGTTTCTCTGGACTTGTCGAGCTTCTGCTGATAGCTGGGGAAGTGCAGGAAGTCCTTGCTGGTCAGACCTGTGAACATCTCATGGAAGCTGTTCTTGTCAAACAGGAGCTTGACACGATCCCTTGCACCGATACGATAATGGAAACCGCATTCCGAACAGATGTAGCTGTTCTTCTGCAGGTCGTATGCCGATTCCTCATGACCGCACTTCTTGCAGGTCACAGTCTGCACCTCGGTCTGGCCGAGCTTTGCGTGCAGAAAATCCTGAATAAAACTCATATTATGCCTCCACTGTCGGTGCAACAAGTGCAAAGGAGAAGTCCGCAGAAACGGCAAGCTTGCCGCCCACATAGCCCTTTCCTGTGCAGAAATAGAATGCACCCTTGGATCTGGTTACTTCACATTCGGTTTCAAAGGTATCACCGGGCTTTACCTGACTTCTGAACTTTACCTTGTCAAGACCGGTGAAATACGGTGTGCAGCCCTTGCACTGGTCGGCAAGGAGCACACAGGCGGACTGCGCGAGCATCTCGCACAGGATCACGCCGGGAACGACGGGATTTCCGGGAAAATGTCCCTTGAGGAAGAATTCGTCGCCTGTAATGTGGATGATGCCGTGTGCCTTGCCGTCCACAGCCTCTGCTTCATCGAGCAGGAGCATGTTGTCGCGGTGGGGCAGGATCTCCATGATCTGTTCCTTGTTCAGCATGAGTTCTCCCCCTTACACTTTCTTGAATGCAACAACGGCATTGTGACCGCCGAAGCCCAGATTGGAGGACATTGCCAGTTCGATGTCTGCCTTGACAGCAGTGTTCGGTGTATAGTCAAGATCCAGCTCCGGATCTGCTTCCTTGTAGTTGATAGTCGGCGGAACGAGTCCCTCTGTCAGTGCCAGAACTGCGGCAATTGCCTCAACTGTACCGGTGGCACCGAGCATGTGACCTGTCATGGACTTGGTGGAGCTGATGTGCAGCTTCTTTGCGTCCTCACCGAATGCACGCTTGAGTGCAGCTGTCTCGGTTGCATCGTTCAGGGGTGTGCTTGTGCCGTGTGCGTTGACATAGATCTTCTCTGCCGGCACGCCGCAGTTGTCATATGCGTCAAGGAATGCCTTTGCAGTGTACTTTGCTTCCGGATCGGGAGCGGTGACATGGTGGGCATCGCAGGTAGAGCCATAGCCGCATACCTCTGCGATGATGTTTGCACCTCTTGCAACGGCGTGGTCATAATCCTCCAGAACCATAACGCCTGCGCCCTCTGCCATGATGAAGCCGTTTCTTCTCTTGTCGAACGGCATACAAGCGTTGTCCTTGTCGGATGCGGTGGAAAGAGCCTGACAGTTGCCGAAGCCTGCAACGGTGAGTGCGTTGATCGCTGCCTCAGAACCGCCGCAGATCATTGCGTCTGCATAGCCGTGCAGAATGGTGCGGTACGCTTCGCCGATGGCAGTTGCGCCTGTTGCACATGCAGTGGAAACTGCGGTGCACGGGCCGTTTGCATTGTAGCGGATGGCAAGATTGCCGGCTGCGATGTTATAGATCATCTTCGGTACAAAACGCGGAGAAACCTTTCTTGCACCCTTTTCCAGCAGGTTCTGATGCTCCTCGCAGAGGGTGTCCATGCCGCCGATGCCGGAACCGAAGCACACGCCGATGCGGTCGCTTTCGATGTTGTCCTTCAGACCGCTCTGCGCCATCGCCTCGTCAGCCGCAGCCATTGCATACAGTGTGAACATGTCGGTATTCTTCACAGTCACCTTGCCGAAAAGTGCCACAGGATCAAAGTTCTTTACTTCACCTGCAAGCGTCCACTTCGACTCGCTGACATCGAATTTTGTAATGGTATCAATACCGTTCTTACCTGCAAACATTGCTTCCTTGAATTCTGCAACGCTGTTGCCGATGGGAGTCACAGCACCCATACCAGTGATTACTACTCTTCTCATTTTCTTTCCTCCTACATTGCCATGCCGCCGTCAATACGAATCACTTCACCGGTGATGTAATCCGATGCCGGAGATGCCAGAAACAGTGCCAGACCTGCAACTTCCTCAGGCTTGCCGAAGCGATGTGCCGGAATTGCCTTCACAAGCTCCTCGTTGCCCTGAAAATCGGTTGTCATGCTGGTCATGATAAAGCCCGGTGCGATGGCATTGACGCAAACGCCCTTTGCTGCCAGCTCCTTCGCTGTGGACTTCGTCAGACCGATGATACCTGCCTTGGATGCAGAATAATTCGCCTGACCGGCATTGCCGAACAGACCGGATACGGAGCTGATGTTGATGATCTTGCCGTACTTTTTCTTCATCATCGGACGATAGAAATTCTTTGTCATATAGAATGCGCCCTTGAGGTTGACATCGACAACTGCGTCGAAATCCGCCTCGCTCATGCGCAGGATCAGGTTATCTCTGGTGATGCCGGCGTTGTTGACGAGAATGTCCGCACCGCCGAAATCCTTCAGGATCGCCTGACAAGTCTCTGCAACAGCCGCACTGTCAGCAACGTTGCACTGATAGGTTCTGACGGTAACGCCCAGTGCCGCGATCTCATCCGCTGCTGCCTGTGCCTTTTCCGGAGCACATACATCCACGATTGCGATATCTGCGCCATTTTCGGCGAATTTCCTGCAAATCTCCTTACCAATCCCCTGTGAGCCGCCAGTCACTACGGCAACTTTACCTTTCAGCATTGCTGTCATCCTCTCTTAAACTATAGTATTGGGGCAGAGGTCATCTGCCCCTTGTTGATTACTTGAGTGCTTCGAGTGTCTGCGCCAGACCTTCTGCATTTTCCACGCAGTAGCACTTTGCATCGGGCAGGATCTGGGAAACGAGCTTCTGGAGCGTATTGCCTGCGCCGCACTCGATAAAGGTATCAAAGCCCTCTGCCGCCATGTTGCGGATGAGCTGTGTCCACTTGACAGGATTGTTGATCTGCCTGCACATCAGCTCCTTGGGATCGCCTGCATAGGGCGTGGAGGTGTAATTGGAATACACCGGAATTTCCGGCAGCTTCACCTCAAAATCTGCCAGAGCCTCTGCAAACGGTGCAACGGCAGGTGTCATGTACGGCGAATGGAACGCGCCGCTGACTGCCAGCGGAACGGCTCTGCCCTTGACCGCCTTGAGATCGGCACTCAGAGCTGCAAGCTGCTCCTTATCGCCGGAAACAACGAGCTGCATCGGGGAATTGTAGTTCACCGGATACACCTTGTCATACTTAGCTGCCATTTCCTCTGCCTGTTCGCTGGGGATTCTGACAATCGCCGCCATGCCTGCAATGTCCGGATCGGACGCTGCTGCCATGCACGCGCCGCGCTTTGCGGCAATGCGGAAGCCATCCTCCGCTGTATACGCACCTGCAAATGCAAGCGCGGGGATCTCACCGAGGGAAAAGCCAGCCACTGCATCGGGCGTGATACCGTTTTCACGCAGAGCGATCGCTGCTGCAATGTCTGCCAGATACAGGCAGGGCTGTGTGTTCTCGGTCTGCTTGAGTGCTGTGCCGTCACCGGTAAAGCACTGGTCGATCGTGCCGTGTCTCAGCTCCTCTGCGGCTTCGTAGAGTGCCTTGACTGCCGGAACGTTCTCATAAAAATCCTGTCCCATGCCCACATGCTGTGCGCCCTGACCGGAAAATACAAATGCTACCTTACCCATGCTGCTGCTCCTTTCAGGCAGTTCTCTGCCTCCTGCATGATCTCATTGATGATCTCCGCACAGGTCTGCTCTTTGCTGACCATACCGGAGATCTGACCTGCAAGGACACTGCCCTGCTTGACATCACCCTCGACTGCCGCCATACGCAGCGCGCCCGAACCAAGCATTGCCACGCTCTCTGCGGTTGCCTCCGGATCATATTCCGCCTTGACGAAATTACGGGTGAAGGTGTTCTTGATGCCGCGGCAGGTGTTGCCGCCGAAGCGTCTGCCGGTTACCTGTGTGGAAATATCCTTTGCGCCAAGCACCATGTCCTTGTAATTCTGGTGCACGCCGCATTCCTTTGCAACGAGGAAGCGTGTGCCCATCTGCACACCCACTGCGCCGAGCATGAAAGCAGCGGCAATGCCTCTGCCATCGCCAATACCACCGGCTGCAAGCACGGGGATATTGACTGCATCCACGACCTGCGGCACGAGAGCCATTGTCGTCAGCTCACCGATATGACCGCCGGACTCCTGTCCCTCTGCGATCACGGCAAATGCGCCGGCTTTCTCTGCCTGCTTTGCCATAGTGCAGGAAGCAACAACGGGGATGACCTTGATGCCTGCTTCATTCCACATGGGCATGTACTTGACCGCACTGCCGGCACCTGTGGTAACGACAGCGGGCTTCATTTCTGCACAAACCTGTGCACACTCGTCCGCAAACGGACTCATGAGCATTATATTCACACCAAAGGGCTTATCTGTCAGCTCCTTGGCGATTGTAATCTGTTCTTTTAAGTATTCTGCGTTTGCATTCATAGCGGAGATAATGCCAAGACCGCCGGCATTGGAGACCGCTGCGGCAAGCTTGCCGTCAGCGATCCATGCCATGCCGCCCTGAAATACAGGGTACTGAATGCCGAGAATGTTACAAATCGGCGACTGCATCATGCTTACGCCTCAGCAACGAGTGCTTCAACAGCCTCAGTCAGCTTGCCAACAGTGTTCAGCTCAGGAGACATTTCGAGAGTAATACCGAACTCGTCTTCCAGATCCATAGCCATCTCTGTCATGTCCAGAGAATCAATGCCCAGATCGGAGAACTTTGTCTCAGCGTTGATCTCAGCTGCATCTGTGTCTGTAGCTTCTGCCAGCATTGCGATAATTTTTTCCTGTACCATTGTTTTTACTCCTTTTTTATGATATAATGTATGTGAACCGGTATTTCCGGCTTTCACCGATAAGAAATCAGGCTGTCTTTACCATTCGATCAGGCAGGCTGCATCTGCAAGACCGCCTCCGAATGCGCAGAGAATGATCTTGTCGCCTCGCTTGAGGTTTCCGCTTTTCGCCAGCTCATCGAGCGCGATCGGAACGGACGCGCTGGAGGTGTTGCCGTACTTTTCGATGTTGCAGAACATCTTCTCTTCCGGCATACGCAGACGCTTGCGGGCAAAATCCACGATTCTCTTGTTTGCCTGATGGGGCACAATGTACGCGATGTCATCCATTGTCAGACCGTTGCGTTCGAGCAGGGTATTGACATCATCACAGAGCGAAGTCACTGCATACTGGAATGTTTCCTGTCCCTGCATATGGATGTAGGGGGAATCCTGCTCTGCCGTGAAGAACGGAGAACAGCCGATGCCGTGCGGGATCTTGATGACATCATCACCGCCCTTGACATTCATGACAGCATCGAGGTAGCCCTCGCCTCTTTCAAGCACAGCCGCGCCTGCACCGTCACCGAAGATGACACATGTGCCGCGGTCCGTCCAGTCGATGATGCCGCTCATACGCTCGCAGCCAACGACAAGGATCTTCTTGTAGTTACGCAGTGCGAAATATGCCGCTGCTGTTTCCAGCAGAAAGAGAAATGCGGAGCAAGCCGCGCTGATCTCCATTGCGGGGCAGGTCGCGCCCAGCTTGTTCTGGATCATACACGCCATGGACGGGGACGAGGTTTCGCCGCTGACTGTCGCCGCCAGAATCAGGTCAATGTCCTTTGCAGTGCAGCCGCAGTCATCGAGTGCTGCCTGTGCTGCCTTCATGCCGAGGTCGGAAGTGAACTCCGTTTCAGAAACGCGGCGTTCCTTGATGCCGACTCTTTTGGTGATCCACTCATCGTTGGTTTCCACGATCTGTGCAAGATCATCATTTGTCACTGCTCTGGACGGCACATACATGCCTGTTCCAATGATTTTAAAACTCATCTTATTGCCTCCCTGTAATGGTAACATCACGCCTGACGGCGATCCTCAATTTTCCTTGTACAAGTGTTCCGTTAATTTAGTAACATCTGCCGCCCGGTTTGTTACACGCAGATGCATACAAATCTTGGCGGATTTTGTTTTCGTTTTTGTGCAGAATCACGAGTGAAAAATTGTAACATTCCCGCATTCTGCCGACACTAATATAACAGTAGAGAGAAGGTGTATTCATGAAGCTTGAATTTGAAGCCTTATACAAAGAATACTTTTCGCGAACCTATGCATTTCTGTACAAGCTGACAGAGCAGCGTGATCTTGCAGAGGAACTGACACAGGAAACCTTTTATCAGGCATTTGTGTCGTTTCACAGATTCCGCGGTGACAGTGATGTGTTTACATGGCTGGCATCCATAGCAAAGCATACCTATTACAGACATCTGCGCAAGAACAAGCATCTCATGGATTCCATCAGCACGGACATGATCGCGGACATGTGCTTCAGCGACCGCGGCGAGCAGCTTGAAGAGACAGTTGAACGACAGCTCCAGCTTGACAGCATCCGCAGGGCACTGCGAACACTGCCGGACAAATACCGTGATGTGACGATACTGCGCATTTACGCGGACATGAGCTATGCAGAAATCGGAAAATCGCTGCACATCAGCGAAAATTCCGCAAGGGTAATTTATCATCGTGCTAAGAAAATGATTTTGGAGGCGATCTCAAATGAACATGACATGTAAGATTGTCAGGGATCTGGCAGAATTGTATCAGGAACACATTGTCAGCAGAGAGAGTGCGGAGGCGATCCGCACGCATCTGAAGACCTGTCCGGACTGCCGCAGATATTATCGGGAATATGATGCGGTGGAAGCGGCACAGTTTTCCATGCCTGACAGGGACGCACAGAATATGTCGGAGATGCAGACGCGCATGTATGAGCAGCTTTCGCGCAAGCTCCGCCGCCGTCATATGCTGCGCATGATCGGTGTCAGCTCTGCGATCGGCGCAGGTTCGATCATGCTTGCGATTGGCATCCTGCTCACCTGCAAGGGCAATACCAATATGGCAGAATAACGAAAGCCCCCTCGGATGAGGGGGCTTATTGTTTACTTTCGGGTTTTGTCCGGAGGTCTGCGATTGGAGTTCTGGGGATTGCGATTCGCAGTCCGGTTGGGGTTCTGTGCGGTGCGCGGACGGTTCTGTGCTCTGCGTTCCTTTTCCGCGCTCTGCGCCGCTTCGCGCTTCACGCCGGAGGTGCTGGGCTTGAGATGCACCGGCTGTACGGGCTTGAGACGCTGCTGGTGGCACACATGTGCATAGATGCACAGTGCAATGTAGATCGCACAGAGGAGAATGCTGATGATGATCGCTCTTGTCATCCAGCCTGTTTTCGGGAAGTGCTGGATCAGCGTCATGTAGTACTTGAACGGGGAAAGCTTCACGGAGGAGGTTGCCACAAGGTCGATCACCGCGATCTCCTCACCGGCAAATTTCAGCACGACCTCGCCGAGCTTATCGCCGGCGTTGACCGGTGCAGAAACACTGTCCGCCAGTGTAACCTCCTGCACGATGGATGCCATGTCCGCCGAATCATACCAGAGTGTCATGAACGAGGTTTTGGGCTTGACCAGTACATAGTCCGAGCCGTCACCGTTTTCCACCTTGAGCTGTCCAAGCTCCGTGCTCTCGCTCAGGATGGTCTGGTAGGAGAAATGTTCAAACGCCCAGTTCAGGAGATTTGCGGCATCCGCCTGATGGTAGAACTGCAGGTCGCCGTCACTGTCCTCAAAGGGGGCAGCAAGCAGGATCATCAGGTAGGAATTACCGTCACGCGATGCCTCACAGACGATGCTGCGTCCCTGTGTGGTCATATTGGCGGTCTTCAGACCGCGCACGCCCTTGACATAGTAGCGGCTGGTCGCTTCGATCATGGTGTTGGAATGTGCCCATGTCCAGCCGGTGGAGGGTGAATCATTCGGGGTATAGGTCGAGAAGGTGGGGGCTGTGGCGATGTCCTCAAATCTGCCGAGGGACAGCGCATATTTGGTGATCTTTGCAAGATCCGATGCCGTGGTTTTCTGCGATGCGCTGTAGATGCCGGTGGGGTTTGTGAAGTTGGTGTTCGTGCAGCCGAGTGCCTTTGCCTTCTCGTTCATCATCTGCACGAAATCCGGCACGCTGCCGTTTCCGAAATGATTCGCCAGCAGAATGGAAGCCTCCGCGGACGAGGTGAGCAGCATGGCATACAGAAGCTCCTCCACGCTCAGCACATTACCGTCCTTGATGTCGGCAAGGCGGAGATCATCAGGGTATTCTGTGGTTGAGAACTGTGTGTAAAGACTTGCATCCGCAGTAATGTTGGTTCTCAGATTCGGGCAGTTCTCCAGAACAACGACTGCGGTCATGATCTGCACCAGTGAACCGGGCATGTACTGTATGTCCGCATTTTTCTGATACAGCACCGTGTCCGTATCAAGATTCATCAGCAGAGCTGCCTGACTGCGGATCTCAAAATTGGGGGTGAAATTCAATGCCTGTCCGCGCAGATTCGTGCAGAAGCAGCAGAATACAAGAACGGACATGCAGAAGGATAATATTTTCTTCATAGGTCTTGCCTCCTGATTCGTGAATGCTATACATAATCATTATACCAAAAAAAACAGGAAATGCAAATACTTTTCCGAAAAAATCATGAAAATGGATAAAAAACCACAGTGTAATCTATGAAATTTGCAGTAAGTTGTCAGGTCGGAGCGTGCAAAGCCGTGAAATCATCTTGACACCCCTCTTGGAAACATGGTATAATGAAAGAAGAAAATTTCGCATCGTGCCGAATCGGACGATGGACAGGAGGATACGCAGATGGTTTATATCACTGGAGACATGCACGGAGAATGGGAACGTTTCAAGGACAAGCAGATGCGGCAGTTAAAATCAGGGGATATTCTCATTGTCTGCGGTGATTTTGGATTTATCTGGGACGGCTCAAAGCGTGAAAAGGCAGTGTTGAATAAGATCGCCGCACTGCCGTTCACAGTTGCCTTTCTGGATGGCTGCCATGAAAATTTCGACCTGCTCGAACGCTATCCCGTGGAGGAATGGAAGGGCGGGCCGGTGCACCGCATCGCCCCGAATCTCGTACACCTCATGCGCGGACATGTCTACACCATCGAGAAGCGCACCTATTTTGTATTCGGCGGCGGGCATTCGCAGGATTATGAATTCCGCTGTCAGACCACCAACTGGTGGGAGCAGGAGCATCCGACGCATCTGGAGATCAAGAATGCCATCCACAATCTTGCAGGATATGAAAACCGCGTGGATTACATTCTTACCCACGAACCCCCCGCCTCTCTCAAGGACTGTCTGGGTGTGGATGTGTTCCAGCGTCTGGAGATCCATACCTTCTTTGAGGATATCATCCGCGTCTGCCAGTACCGCAAATGGTTCTTCGGCAAATGCCACATTGATAAGTACATCCCGATGAAATTCTTTGCCGTTTTCGATCAGGTGCTCCCTGTCACGGTCAAGGATACGGACATCTCGTGAGGTGATACTATGCAGATCAGAAAGCTTGCCGCCGCACTGCTTGCAGGTCTGTGCCTGTGCAGCAGTGCGGACACACTGCCGTCAAAGGCAGAACATGCGCACATTTCCGCGCTTGACGGCTCGTTCATCCAGCCGTGGCTCTATGCCGGCTGGGATGATGCACGCTGGCGAGAGGAAATGGAGATCCTGAAAGAAACGGGCATCGACTACCTCATCATGGGCGATGTTGCCAACCAGAATCCGGACGATTCGTGGACGGTGTTCTATGAATCGGAGCTGGACTTTCTGCAGGGCGGATTTGTCTACAACGGCATTGACGACCTGCTGTATTACTGCGACCAATACGACATCAAGGTTTATCTCGGCATGGGACTGGACACCGGATGGAACAGCGACCTGACCACGGCGGAGGGACTTGCGGCGAACGCCGAGTACATGGAGCGGTGCAACCGCATCACCACGGAGCTGTACCACCGCTACAAGCCGCAGTATCCGGACACCTACTACGGCTTTTATTTCGTGACGGAGCTGTACAATACTTATTACATGGAAACGGACTACGGCACACAGCTTTACACGGACGGGCTTGCAAAAATGTTCACGCCCGTTCTGGAGACCTGCAACGCACTCGATCCCGATATGCCGCTGCTGTTCAGCCCCTATGTGAACATTTTCGGCTATGGCTTTGCAAGCGTCAATCCCGACCGTTTCACGGAATTCTGGACGCAGGCTTTGACAAAAATCCCATTCCGTGACGGTGACACCCTCTGTCCGCAGGACAGCTGCGGCGGCGGCGGAAATGATGCAGAGCACCTCGCGGAATGGACTGCCTGCTATCGTGATGCGGTTGACCGCGCCAATGCCGTGCGAGGCTCAAAGCTCCTGCTCGGCACGAATGCGGAGCTGTTCATCTCCCCCGATGCCTACCGCATGACCAATCCCCACGGCATTTCCTATGTCGGCATCAAAACGGCGGATGATCTTGCAAAGCGTCTGGAGATCGCCCGTCCCTATGTGGACACGCTGTTCTGCTTTGCCTACTCCCATCATTATTCCCCGAACAACGTGCCGGTCGGCTTTCACAGAGCGTTTATGGAATACCTGCAAACCGGTGAATTCGAGAAAAATCCCCCCACGCCGCCTACAACTGTGAAAACAGAGATCGTTACCGCGGAGGATGCACCGCATCTGCAAATTTCCCTTTCCGGCATGACCGATGACACCGAGGTCGGACAGATCAACATTTACAAGAATGGTCTGTTCTATGATTTCCTCGTTCCCGGCGTGAACAACAACCGCACCGGATACAACCGCGCACAGAATGTGTGGATCGACTGGGAATTTGATGTGAACGGCGAGTCCGCGGTCTATGAATTCGAGGTTGAGGATGTCTGCGGCAACCGCTCGGAAAAGAGCAGCTATGCCGTGGATGCCCAAAATCTGAACAACGGCGTTTCTCTTGACAGCGGCGTGAAGAATGCACAGGCGGCGGTCGGATGGGAGCCGGATGTGCTTGACCTGCTCCAGTACACCGTCACGGACGACGGCGTGCGCATCAACGGCTGTGACAAGAGTGTTGCAGATCTGGTGATCCCCGACACCATCGAGGGCAAGCCCGTGACCGTCATTGACTGGTATGCCTTTGAAAATCACAAGAACCTGCGCAGTGTGACGATCCCCGAAACCGTCACGCACATCAGCCGCTTTGCCTTTGCGCACTGCATTTCGCTCGAAACGGTGAACATGCCGGCTTCCCTCTATGCCATTGAGCAGAGCGCGTTTCTGGACTGCCCGAAGCTGCGCGGGCTTGCACTGCCGGATTCCCTGCGCATCATCGAGGAACGCGCGTTCAGCGAATGCGGCAGTCTGACGGAGATCACCATTCCGGAACGCTGTCAGAGTGTCGGTGACTACGCATTTTTCGGCTGTGACAGTCTTGCGGAAATCACCGTATCCGGCACGGAAACCGAATTCGGCACGCGCTCCATGGGCTACGCCTACCAGAGCGGCTACCGGCTGCAGACGGGCTTTGTCATGGATGCGCAGGCAGGAACAGCAGTCACCTATGCCGAGGAAAACGGCATTCCGCTGAAGGGCGCAGTCCTGCGCGGTGATGTCGATCAGAACGGTGCTGTGAATGTGAACGATGCCGTGCTTTTGCAGCGGTATCTCCTTGCACAGAAGAAGCTCGATCGAGCCCAGTGCACTGCTGCGGAGCTTTGCGCGGACGGAACGATCAACGGTTTTGATCTCGCGGTGCTCAAACGGATGATTCTGGTATAATACTAAAAAAATTCAGGCGGCTGCATTTTTGGCAGCCGCCGCTTTTTAATGCCCCACAAACTCACGGATCAGAGAATCCTCCGGCAGTGCTTCTGCCGAAAGTGCTGCGGCATCTGCAAGGAATGTGCCGGCATCGTGCAGCTCCGGATCGTCCGGAAGCTTGCGAAGATCTTCAAGAAGCAGGTCGCGATATGCACAGATCTCGTATGCCATGAACGTATCCACATCATAGGTGGAACGGTATTTATACGGCATGATGTACTTGTTTTCGCCCTCCTCGACACTGCGGAACATTTTAAGCGTGTCGCTGAGCGTCCGCTTGCGGAACAGACGGTCGCGCACCATGCGGCGCATCAGACGAATCTTGGACGGATGCAGCGTTTCGCCGTTTGCGGTGATTCTCGTGCGGACGCTGACGTAGATCTTCGCGGTCGTTTCGTCCGG
>CALGTT010000429.1 GCA_937901485.1 uncultured Ruminococcus sp. | reverse complement strand
ATTGAAAATCTCTTGCATATTATTGGATTTTGTGGTATAATGGTTGCAATTTTATATGGGTGGATGGTGGTCGTATGGATAATATGATTAAAATTGCGGTTGTGGATGACGATGATCTTGTTTGCTCACAGGTTGAAATGCTCCTTATTGCAATCACAAAAAAATATGATGTGCACTGTGAGGTCGATATTTACAACAGTGGCGATGTTTTTCAGAATCATTTAAGAAACGGTTTATTCTATGATGTTGTTTTTCTGGATATTGAAATGGATGGAGCATCCGGAATTGAAATCAGCAAGATTTTGCGTGAAACATTGGGCAACGAGTCCACACAGATTGTTTATATCTCTGGCAAAACAGAATATGCAATTGAAGTTTTTGATTTTGATCCCATTCATTTTCTCCCGAAACCTCTGACGGAGGAAAAAATTGAAAAGGCTTTTGTAAAACTGATGCATAAGCTGAATTTAAAGGCAGAAGCGTTTGCGTACAAGATCGGACATGACGTTCATAAGGTTGCAATTAGGGATATTCTGTATTTTGAGAACAACAAACGTAAAATTGTCATCTATTTCAGAAATCAAAAAGATAAATTCTATGGCGACCTTGAGAACGTGGAGCAGCAGCTTCGCAATTATCATTTTGTTCGGATTCACAAAAGTTATCTGATCAATACACTACAGGCAAGAAAGTTTACTTATGAAACCGTTGAAATGGCAAACCATGTTGTTCTGCCGATTGCACAATCAAGACGCAGTGAAATTCGGGAGATGCAGCTTGCGTTGAACCAGGGATGAACGGGAGGTATTTCCTATGGAGATTACACTATATGATATTGTATATTTGATCGCAAACTTATTTTCGTTGTATATTTACAAACGATTTATGTCTGTTTTCTTTTCCTTAAAGCAAGGTATTGGGAAACAGGTAATCGGTGCATATATGCTCTATTTCTTGGGGACAAGTTTTGTTCATTTCTTCATTGATATTCCTGTCATTATGCTGTTGGTGAACTTGATTTCTCTGTTTGTCATTGCCCGGTGCTATGAATCAGGAATAAAAAAGCAGTTATTGGCAGTAATATACATTTATTTTGTTGGCTTTGCAGCAGAAGTAGTAATGACCGCGTTGACGATGACAAAAATATCACCTTTGCAAGAGTATGGATATTCAAATATCGCTGGGCTTGTTATTTGTAAAATTCTTTATTTTTTCATCGTGCTTTTAATTGAAAACATTGTGAATGTCAGAAAACATAATACCATGCCTTTGTGGCTATTTCTTGCATCAATTTTCATTCCAATTGCAACCATTGTGATGGAAGTGCTCTTTCATGTTTCAAGTGGGGTCGCACAAAGCACGATAGTAACTTCGGTCGTTATAACATTTTTTATTAATGTTGTTGTGTTCTTCCTTTATGATTCTCTTGCTGATGCATATGAAAAGCAATTGAACTCTGCCATTGCTGAACAGGAACGTTCGTATTTTTATAATCAGTGTACGATTATGCAGGAATCTGTTGAGGATGTACGAGCTTTCAAGCATGATATGAACAACCATCTATTTTTGCTACAAAGCTTTATTAATGATGGAAAGAAAAAAGAGGCGACTTCCTATATCAATGAACTGACAAGAAATTATCAGAATATCAAAACGCTCTACTCTGTAACAGGCAATGTAGTAATTGACAGTGTCATCAACTACAAATTGATTAATGTTTCAAATTCAAATCTCCATATTGATGTGAACGCAAATGTTCCTACAGAACTTGCAATTGAAATTGTAGATTTGTCCGTTATTCTAACAAATCTTCTGGATAATGCATTGACAGCAATTTCAAAGGTCGATGGAGAGTGTCTGCTGTCTATTCGAATTTCCTATCAGAAGGGAATGCTGCTGATCCATGTGAGCAATAGCTATAATGGAGATGTTCAATATGAAAATGGTGAGCTTGTGACTACAAAAGAAGAAAAAACTGAACATGGCAGAGGTTTACAGAATGTCAGAAAAGCTGCTGAGAAATATCAGGGTGCACTTCGTCTGAAGCATGATGCAAGTACATTTACTGCTGAAGTGATTCTATACACAACCTAAAATCTTAGAAAATTACAATGAAACTGTAAATTATTACAACCTCCCGCACGGGTATTTCATTTTTGGTATAATTTAGATGCCGAAAAGAATACCCGAAGGGAGGTTTTTTCAATGAAGAATTTTATGCAGAAGTATGCTGGTATGATGGCAGCACTGGCACTCGTTATTACTACGCTGTTGGCTAATTCAGCATGTATGTATACCATGCATCAGGACGAGATGCCTGAGGCTGCGAAGAAGCTTCGTAAGTTTTGATGTTTTATAAATTATCAGAACGGATCGTTGATGGATTTGAGAAACAGCGTGTGATTTTGTCGGAAGATAAGGAAATTTATCGTTATGGCGTACAGCAGGGATTGAATCTTGCTTTCAATTTTCTGACCACACTTGTCATCGGTGCAGTGTGTGGTATGTTCTGGGAGAGCGTTCTGTTCATGGCAGCTTACATGCCATTACGGAGCTTTGCAGGCGGCTATCACGCCAAGACACATCTACGCTGTTATCTCTATTCCATTGTAATGATAACTGCAGTTCTTTTGGTAATAAGATTCCTGCCATTAGGAAGGCTTATTTGCAGTTGTCTGATGTTTGTAGGTAGTATCGTGATTCTTTTGATTGCACCTATTGAGGATAAGAACAAGCCTTTGGATGAAGTTGAACGACATGTATACTGTAAACGAACTAGGTTGATTCTTGCTCTTGAATGTTGTATTGTGTTGGTTTCTATCGCCGCACGAGTAAAAACATTCTATAGTACTATTTCATTGGCAATACTTTGCCTGGGATTTCTTGTGCTGGCAGGAAAAGTAAAAAATACATTTCACGAGAAAAAGATAATTAAGTGGATTTAGCATGAGAATAGTCAACACTATTTCCGATTACGCAAAACCACTTGAACCGCAACATAATTTTTCGTATAATGTTTATAAAGATGGTTTGATTTTACAGAAGAATAATGTAAATGAAAGAGGGTGTCACCGATGCAGTAACTGTTTTGTGGAATTGTTGCAAAAATCTCCTACAGGCTGAATTGACAGCAATTTCATTCGTTATAACATACAGAACGGAGGTCTTATTATGAGAAAACTGAAACAGAACATCATTGCTTTATCAACCATGCTCGCATTCTGTGCATCCATGACCACTGTAATTGTTTCGGCTGAAGGCGAAACTGCGAAGGATTTCCTGTATTACCACACACTTTCAGATTATGAGGTGTACCTTGAATACTGCGAGCTGTATGGCTTTGAAGCAGAAGAAACACTGCCAGAGGAGACTGTACTGCCGGATTATCAGGCTCTCAGGTATTACACGATAGACGGCGGTCATGGTATCAAGTTCTATGTATACTGTGATGAGCCTGTTGGCGGCGAACTGGATGATACACCGGAGATATTCGGTCTGCCTGCTGAATGGTATGAGCATACGCTGATCGAATCCACGGAGGATTCCGCACTCTATTCCTATCATTGGGTTGCAAAGACAATGGAAACAAGTGGAATCGCAACAACCGAAAATGGAACGGAATGCACAATGTACAGCGTGGAGTACAATTTCAAGGATGTTTCGCATTTTGAGACTGATTATGCGGAGGGAAGCTACGAGGACAGCATTGTGGATATTTACAGAGTGCGCCTGTCACTGCATCATTCCGATTTTGTCGCACAGTATGCGTGTCTTGAGGATGATCCCAATGTAAGTCCGGTTGTGCAGTATTATACAATTGAAGGAAATGTGAAGCCTCCTGCTGTCTATGGCGACATCAATGGTGATGGTGCTGTTAACGCAACGGACGCTGCCTGCATTTTGCAGTATGCTGCAGCAGTGGGGGCTGGATATACTGGTACACTGGAAGAATACATGGTTCAGTAGAAAAGAGGGATGTTATTATGAAAAATATGTTTAAAAGAGCAATTGCTACTGCGTCTTTGTGTGCGTTTTGTGCATCGATGACAACTACGATGGCGACTGCTGAAACGGAGATTGATTATACGCAGTATGGAATGGGCGGAATTACACTTACAAACGAGGAGGAAGAAGCCCTGTTACAAGAGTATTCTTCTCATGAAACGGAGGCAGTAAGTCATTCTCGTAGTACAACATTGAGTTCTATTGATCTATCGATGTCTGACTATTTTCCAGAGATTGGAGATCAAGGAGGAGTTGGGGCATGTTGTGCATGGGCAACGACTTATTACCAGTTTACTTATGAAGCAAACAAACTAAATAACATTGTTACTACAGCAACTAATACATATTCACCAGCTTGGACGTATAATCTTGTAAATCGTGGTGTTGATGAAGGTTCAAATGTTCCCAATATATATGAAGTTCTTAAAAGGCAAGGTGCATTAACTCTTGAGGATTGCCCATATAATGGTTATAATTATAATTATGCGTGGTCTACCAATACAGAAGCGATGATTGAAGCACTCAGCACAAGACTTAGTACTAGCGGAGCTGTATCAATTTCAACATATAATACTAACCAGATCACCTCCTGTACCGACAGCCAATTAGAAACAGTCAAGCAATACTTATGTGCTGGAAAACCATTGGTGATCAATGTAGTTGCAGGTCCCGGATTATCGAATTGGCTGACAAAATCTACTACAACTGGCGAAGCAGCAGTGTATCGAGCATCAATTCCTGCACCAGATGCATCAGGCAATATCGATGCCCATGCTTTAACTGTTGTTGGATATAATGATGGAATTAAATGCGATGTAAATGGAAATGGATTGATTGAAGAATCTGAAAAAGGTGCTTTTAAGGTTGCTAATTCCTGGGGTAATGATTGGTATAATGGCGGTTATGTATGGGTTATGTATGATGCTTTGAATCTTGTCAGTGCAAATACAACAAATAATTGGGAAAGTTCAAAGTCAGGTACGAGGCTTCCTGCTTTTAGTAGTGTTAGATCCGGAGGCGGTTCAAATATTTTCTTTTATATGAATGTTGCACACCATGAGGTAAATCTTGTTGGACTTTTGACGCTGACAACAAATTATCGATACAACATGGATTTGTACACCGCACGAGGAACAACAACTACTTATCCGTCAGCAGCATACCAGTATCATGGAGTAGGCGTTGTGGGCAGTACAGAAGCTGCACCATACAGTGGAACCCTTGTACTTGATTATGGCAGCTTGGATGATGATATTGAGAATTACCTGTCTGGAAACAAGTGGTTCGTTAGAATTCTGAACGGCACTGGCGGCGGGAATATTACCAATGTATCTTATCAGCTTGTTGATAATAAAAATAACCTCGTCCACAATTTGGGATCAATTGCAACATACTTAATTCCTGAAAGTGATTATTCTCGACTGATTGCACTGAATCTTCAGTTGGGTGATGTAGATTATGATAAAACATTAACCGCTGTTGATGCACAGATGATTTTAAATTTCTCTGCAAGTGGTGGTGTCGGGGAAAATACTATGTCCGATCTGCAATGTACATTAGCTGATTATAATCAGGATGGTGTGGTAAATTCCATTGATGCTTCTGGTGTGTATGGTGCACTGTCTGCTAGCGAAGCTGCAGCATTTGAAGCGGCCCTGCGAAAAAATCTCTGTAAAATCATCAACTGTGATAAAAACGTTAGACAG
>CALGTT010000428.1 GCA_937901485.1 uncultured Ruminococcus sp. | reverse complement strand
GGCAATTGCAAGAGTGCTGATGGGCGAGGACAAAATTGTCGGTGCAACCGCTAAAACCGTGCCGCAGGCTCTTGAAGCCTGTGAACAGGGCGCGGATTATCTTGGCGTGGGTGCGATTTATCCCACGACCACAAAGGTGAAAACCGTGCTGACTTCTGTTGACACTCTGAAAGAGATCGTGAACGCTGTACCGATTCGGGTGAATGCGATCGGCGGCTTAAACAAGGACAATATTCACATTCTGAAAGGCAGCGGGATCGACGGGATCTGCGCAGTTTCCGCAATTATGAAAGCGGATGATACCTGTACTGCCGCAAGGGAACTTCGTGCAGCATTTGATGCGCTGCAGTGCCTGCAAAAGGAATCTTTGGTATGAGTGACTGCTCCGCATAAAAGAAAAGTGGATAGCATTTCTGCTATCCACTTTATTCAGCCCCGATAACGCGGGGTTTTTGCTGTTCAGTTACGCGAGGGGAGCGGTGGTCGCATCCGTTTCTTCCGTAGCTGCTGTGGTATCGGCGGGTGCAGATACATCGCCCTTGAGGGTGACTGTCACGATGAAGCCGTCCTTGTTGTTGCCGGAAACTTCATAGGGAGTGCCGCTTTCCGGAACGGAGAATGTGGTCGGGCCGTTGGGATTTGCAGGTACATAATAAACGCCATAGGTAGCTGTGCTGCCTGTGATCTCCAGCATGTTGTCAATGCTGTACGCCTTGACTGCATCAATGTATTCCTCCAGACAAAGGCTGTTTTGTGCAATGTAGGTCGCTGCTGCAATGCCGACATAACGGAATGTAGAGGATCTGTTTTCTGTGATGGAATCATCAAAGAAGCCTTCCTTGCCCTCAGGATAACGCAGGATAAAGCCGTAGTTGTGCGCATTCTCTGCGATCCATGCATATGTACCCTCCGGCTTATAGTAGTTGGAGCTTGCACCCTCAGGGAAGATGCCGAACTTGCAGGTTCTGCCGGTACGGTAGTCCTGATCGACAGAATCACCGGAATAGCCGCTGATCATGCGGATGTCCGTGTTGCTTGTCACGGTATAGAAGCCCTCCAGCCATGCATCCATTGCCAGAGCCGCGTCCTTATCCATGCCGACTTCCCAGTCCTTTGCCTTGTAGTGCTTTTCGGATTTGGTATCGAGAACGCTCTTGATGGTAACAAATTCCACTTCATCTGTTGCACCATTGGCAATAGCGGAGCTGTCGAATTTGCAGGGGTATGCAGAATTTGTAAGGATCAGATCACCGCGGTGCAGTTCTTCTGCCATCAGTGTGATCTCGGCATAGGTGATCTGGGGTTCTGTCGGGGTAACGGGGAGCAGGGAGTCCGAACTGCCGATGGCTACCTGATCCGTGGAGGACATATTATCCAGAACGGAGCTGTCGTTCTTGGGCTTGTCATCCTGTTTTGTACAGCTGCTGATGCAGGATGAGAGAATCCAGATCATTACAACGAGGAGTGCCAGAACAAAAACGATTCGGTCATATCTGACTCTGTAAGTTTTCTTGCGCGGTCTTTGTGTCATCTTTCTTTCCTTCCTTTCTGAACATACACGAACGAGTTCATGAATAGTTTTATTATATCACAAAAATCGACATCTGTAAACACTTTTTTCGGATTTTTTCAAATTTTCCCGAAAAAATTAATAGAAGACCGCATTTTTCTGCATCTGATCCGTGCACATCTTGACAAAGTCGGGAAAATCGCGTACAATGAATATGAAATAATCAGGAGTATTTGTCATGCATAGCTGGAGCGTACCATTGAACGCGCGGCAGTTTTTCACGCTGCTTCCTCCATTTTGCACGAGCAGACTCCGAAAGGAAAGAGGGTATTTACCAGATGACTTTTTTCAAGGGCATCCGGCATAAAAAGCATGAAAAATTTTACCGCATCCGCGGCAGATTTCTGCGAAGCTCCATCCACATCCTGCTGCATTTCCGGCTGCTGATCCGCTGGGTGCTGTTTGCTGTTCTGCTTGGCATCGTCATGGGAATCATCGGCACAGCATTTGTCCGGTGCATCCACATCGGCACGGAATTCCGCCACTCCCATCCGTGGGTGCTGCTGACACTGCCGCTTGGCGGTCTTCTGATCGTATGGCTCTACCGCATCACTCGCAACCATGATGACAGGGGAACGAATATGGTCATTGCCTCCATCCGTTCTGAGGCAGAGCTTCCGGTACAGATGGCACCGCTGATTTTCATTTCCACCGTCATCACCCATACCTGCGGCGGCAGTGCGGGCAGGGAAGGCGCAGCCCTCCAGCTCGGCGGCAGCATCGGCAGTCTGCTCGGACGCGGACTGAATCTGCGTGAGCGTGACAAGCGCATACTCATCCTTGCCGGCATGAGCGCGGCTTTTTCCGCGATCTTCCGCACTCCCATTGCCGCAGCGATCTTTGCCATGGAGGTCGGCTGCATCGGCGCGATGCAGTATGCCGCGCTCGTTCCCTGTGCCGTGGCATCTCTGACTGCCTCCTTTACCGCAGAAAAGCTTGGACAGCCCCTGTCACATTATACCATCTCCGGAATTCCGGAGATGAACGCTGTGAATGCCCTCAAGCTCCTCCTGCTCGGCATCCTCTGCGCGGCACTGAGCATTGCCTTCTGTATGCTCCTGCATAAAACGGAGCATATTCTGGAGCATCGTTTCAAAAATCCCTACCTGCGCATTGCTGTGAGTGCGTTGCTTCTGCTCGTGATGGGTTTGCTTCTGCGCAGTGATATGTTCTTTGGCATCGGAGAAGAATCCATACACAATGCCATTGCCGGAGAAACTGTCTGGTATGCATTCCTGCTCAAAATGCTGTTCACTGCCGTGACCATTGGCGGCGGCTTCAAGGGGGGAGAGATCGTGCCGTCCTTCTTTATCGGTGCGACCTTCGGCTGCCTGTTCGGGCAGATCGCAGGCATTTCTCCATCCCTTTGTGCGGCAGCGGGAATGGTCGCCCTGTTCTGCGGCGTGACCAACTGCCCGCTTGCAACGCTCCTCATCAGCGCGGAGCTGTTCGGCATGGAATGCGTGCCGTTCTGCCTGCTGACGATCGCAGTGAGCTACCTGCTTTCAGGGTATTATGGGCTGTATTCCACACAAAAATTTGTGACATCCAAATTCGCCGACGCGCCCGTGCATCACGGGACAAGACAATAGGAGGTTGTGTATGATCCGCGGCGTGATATTTGATATGGACGGTCTGATGCTTGACACAGAAAAGCTGCTTGCTCGATTCTGGATGCAGGCGGCACGCGAAGCCGGATTCCCGATGGAACTGGAGCATGTGCTGGGTATCCGCAGCCTTGCGGACCACCGGCAGATCAGAGTCGGAACCCATGATAATGGCGATTTTCTTCATGCTTTTTTCCTCCAATCAAAAAAGGGCACACTTCGCCCGTCAGGGTGAAATGTGCCCAGACGGTCGGCTGAAAACGCCCGGGCTCCGTGTGGTGCTCCACTTAAAACCGTCAGTAACCGGGGCGT
>CALGTT010000427.1 GCA_937901485.1 uncultured Ruminococcus sp. | reverse complement strand
GGCTTGGATGCGGAACGATTTTTGACAGAGTTGTTCTCGAAGCCGGCGGGGACGGTTCTGTTGCCATTTGATTCATAATATACATCATGCTCACCGTTGGTATATGGTGAGCATGATCTTTTGTAATTGGACATGAATTATTTGACGGGTACGATTATGATACAAATTCTGTAAAAAAGACTTGACAAACCATATCACATATGTTATACTGTATATATCCTGATAGGTACAGTATGAACAGAGGTGCACTTCATGAAGATTATTGTCAAAAACAAATCTGATCAGCCGATCTATGAACAGATCGAGGAACAGATCAAGGCGCAGATTTTAGAGGGGAGTATGACGGAGGATGAACAGCTGCCATCCATCCGACAGCTTGCAAGAGATCTGAAAATCAGCGTCATCACAACCACGCGAGTCTACAATGACCTTGCGGAAGAGGGATTCATCATTTCCGTGGCGGGCAAGGGATACTTTGTTGCACCACGGAACAACGAGCTGCTGCGGGAGAGAATGCTCTGCGAAATGGAAACAGCTCTGGAAAAGGCGGTCACAAACGGACGCAATGCCGGTCTTTCCGATGAAGAGATCATCAGTACGCTGCGGAACATTATGGAGGAATGATTATGGAAAACATTTTGGAAATTACGGGTCTGTGCAAATCGTACAAGGATTTTGCCCTCAAGGACATCACGTTCTCGCTGCCCAAGGGCTACATCATGGGATTTGTCGGGCAGAATGGTTCGGGGAAAACGACCACCATCCGTTCGATTCTCGACATGGCAAAGATTGACAGCGGCAAAATCAGCGTGTTTGGACTCGACAGCATCGAACATTCCGTGGAAATCAAACAGCGTCTGGGCGTGGTGTTTGACAGCCTGTATCTGGCAGAACACCTAAATGCCAAGCAGATTGCACAGCAGCTCCGCCCCTTCTATGCCAAGTGGGACACGGAGGGCTTCTTTCAGAGACTGAAGAAATTCCGTCTGCCGCTGGATAAAAAGGTGGGAGAATTTTCCAAGGGTATGAAAATGAAGCTGATGGCAGCGATTGCGCTGTCGCATCATGCGGAGCTGATCATTCTGGACGAACCGACCAGCGGACTTGACCCCGTTGCCCGTGATGAACTGCTGGATATTCTGGCGGAATATATTGAGGATGAGAACTGCGGCGTGCTGTTTTCCACGCACATCACCGCCGATGTGGAACGCATTGCCGACTATGTGACGGTCCTGCAGGAGGGCAGGGTATGGTATACCGGCACAAAGGACGATCTTGCGGAAAAATACCTCATTGTGAGGGGTGCGGAAAAGGATCTTCCGGCATCCGTCAGGGAAAAGTGCATCGGCTTTCATGCGTATCGCAATGGCTTTGATGCCCTGCTGGAGGCAGCGAACAGAAATCTGCTGCCCGACAGCATTGAAACCGAAAAGGCAAGCATTGACGAAATTCTTGTCTACATCGCAAAGGAGGCGGAGTATGAAAGAGATACTGCATGTGATGAGGCTTGATTTCATCTCCGCCAGCTCCACTGCCATTACGGTAATCATCCTCCTGGCGTTGATTGCGATACCGGCAGCACTCCTGTTCAACCCCTTTGCCGGCATCCTTGTGCTGGAACTTGTGCCGATCATTGTGATCGGTCCCCTGCAGGTATTTGACGGCAAGTACGGCAATCGACTGCACGGCATTCTTCCCGTCCACCGGAAGAATATCACACGAGGACGTTTTGCCATGTATGCGGCGTTTTTCCTCTGTATCCAGATGCTTGTGGCAGTTTTGTCCACTGGCGCTGTGTTTGCGGATCTCAATGAACTCTTACCCCTTGAAACACTTTCCGCCTTGCAGGAACAGCAGTATGCCTTTGAGACGAAAACCCTGCCGGAACTGATCATCATGTGTGCGATGGTGTCGATTTGCTTCTGGATGATGTTTTCTTTTTTTGAGATGTCGGGTCAGATTTTCGGAAGAGAAAATGAAATGAAAATTTTCCTGATCAGCTGTATTGCTGTGATCGGACTCTTCGTCGCTGTGATGACACTCACAAATGCAGGCATTCTGCCCTATTTCCAGATTCCGGAACTGCCGACGACCATACCGGGGGCAATCCGTTTTCTGGTGATCGGCGATATTGCGGCAATGCTGCTCTGCACTGCATTTTCTGAGATCACAGCACATATCGTAGCAAAGCGTGAGATCTGAGGAGGTGGGGATATGAAAAACATAATGAATCTGATCAAAGCAGATCTGATGATCATCAATGGCACGAAGAGCAGCATGAAAACGATGTTCCTTCTGCTGATTATATTTGCAGTCGGCGGCGGCATTTTCTTCTCGCCCCTTGTCATGCTGCTGATGATGTTCATGCTTGCAGTCATGTTTGTACCGTTCATCTTCCAGATGCAGTCGCAGAGCCATTGTGAAAGAATGTTCAGCCTCCTGCCGATCGAACGCAGGGATCTTGTCCGTGCAAGATTTCTATTTATGGTCGGGCTGTATGTCGGACTTTGTGTGATCATGTACCTTGTCATGCTTCTGTCTCTTCAGCTGAATATTTTTGAAAGCGTGCAGGATGTGGATTATGATAAATTCCTGCGGGAAGCGGGTATCGCATTTTCCTTCTTCAAAATCTGCAACCTTGCCTTTCTGGCAGTCTTTGCCGCTGGCATGGGACTGATGACCTTCCAGCTTCGTCAGTATTTCCGTAATACCGAGCAATTTGCCGATGATGCCCTGACACGCTTCTCCGCAAAGGAAATCATCATCGTCGTTCTGATTTGGATTGCAGCTGTTGTAATCCTGCTGACTGCCGTCGGGGAAATTGCAATGGGAGTGACAGCATCCATGCTGCTGCAGCTATTCCTACAGCTTGCAGCGGCAGCGGACGGTGCCTTGCTTGCTGCGGTGCTGTTTGTGATTGCAGGCTTTGAGGCGGCGTACCAATACATCAGTACTGTGCTGGAATACGATGCAAAGGATCTGTAAAGGAGGGATCTGATGAAACTGATCAAAACAATGACGGCCGTTCTCTGTGCTGTGAGTCTGTCGCTTTCTGCAATGGCAGTGCCCTTTGTTCATGCGGAGGATGCGGTTCTGCCGTCGGGGCTGACCATTGATGAATTCCGACAGACACTCGAAGAACAGGAAAAAGAGCTGGAGGACAAATTTTCTTCTGCGGAAGTAGGCATTTTTCAGGGCGATGAAGTCCTGTACACGGGATATTTCGGGGAAATCAATCTGACAGAACATATTCCGGCGGATGAGAATTCCGTCTATGAATGGGGCAGTATCTCCAAGACCTTTGTCTGGGTGAGCGTTTTGCAGCTCTGGGAACAGGGGAAACTGGATCTGGAGGAGGACATTCGCAATTATCTGCCGGAGGATTTCATCCGGCATCTGTCCTATGATGACCCGATCACCATGCTGAACCTCATGAATCATAATGCAGGCTGGTGCGAAAACACCTATTCCATTTCCTGCAAGGAAGCGGAGGATGTCCGTCCGCTCGGAGAGGCTCTGCAGGATACCGAACCTGCACAGATGCACCGTCCGGGAGAAGTCAGCTCCTATTCCAACTGGGGAGCAGCACTTGCCGGATACATCGTGGAATGTGTCAGCGGCATGGATTATTGTGACTATGTGCATGAGAACATCCTTGAACCGCTGGGGATGGAGCATACTGCCATCAACCCGACGCACAGCGATAATCCGTGGGTGCAGCAGCAGCGTGAAACCCTGCATTCCTACCGGTTCAGTGCCATCGGCACAAAGAGCGATCTGGATACCTGCATCGAATATATCGAGGGCTATCCTGCCGGTGCGGCAACCGGAACACTCTCCGATCTGATGACCTACGGACAGGCATTTGTCGATCCCGATGCACCGTTGTTCCAGCATCCCGAAACGCAGGAAATGCTGTTCTCCGGTTCTGATTTCTACGGCGATTCCGATATTCCGGTATGCTGCTACGGCTTCTGGCCGACCGAATACAGCATCCGTGTCTACGGACACAGCGGTGCAACAACCGCATGCAATGCAGATCTGATTTTCGATCCGGAAACGGGCTTCGGCATGGCGGTACTCATCAATGAATACGGCGGCAACTGGTATATGAACAATGCAGCGGCACTTGCATTCGGCACGCTGAGTGATACCAAATATGCACCGTCCGGCAATACGGAAACGTTCACACCGAAGGGGTACTATCTGCCGACACGTTCCTTCTATCGTGGAATGATGAAATTCATAGGTTACCTGAATGGTTCAAAACTGGATGACATCGGCGAATTTGAACGTATTGGTGACAATGTCTGCCAGATCAGACAGAATGGTGCAGCGGTACTGCTCGCCGAGAAACGCCATCCCGATGGGACAAGCGGATTCTCCCTCAGTTCGATGGAATATATCAGGGATAATCTGTATATCGGAAAGCTTGCGTTGCTTGCGGTATATGTGGTTCTTGCAGTGATTTCCTCCTATTTCCTGCGTATCCAGCGGAAG
>CALGTT010000426.1 GCA_937901485.1 uncultured Ruminococcus sp. | reverse complement strand
CTGAAGTATATGCAGGCACGCAAAACCGCAAAATAACATCCCGCCGCCGCAGCAATGCGGCGGCATATACATTATATATAATAGGTATCACAAAGGAGAAATATCATGATCTACACAGTCACTTTCAATCCTGCCATCGACTATGTCGTACACACGGGCGAAATGCAGCTCGGCACGGTCAACCGCAGTCAGGCAGAAGAGCTTTACATCGGCGGCAAAGGCATCAACGTTTCGTTTGTGCTCCATGAGCTTGGCATTCCCTCGTGCGCCCTCGGCTTCACCGCCGGATTTACAGGCGAAGCCATTGAACGCGGCGTACGCGAAAAGGGGATCAAGTCTGATTTCATCCGCCTGCCGGAAGGCAATTCGCGCATCAATGTCAAGATCCATTCCGCACAGGAAACCGAGCTGAACGGACAAGGCCCGCGCATCACGCCGGACGCGCTGGACGCGCTCTACGCAAAACTGGATACCCTCGCAGCAGGGGACACCCTCGTCCTTGCCGGAAGCATCCCGAACACACTGCCCGCCGATGTCTACGAGCAGATCCTCCGCCGACTCTCCGGCAAAAAGCTGCGCATCGTGGTCGATGCCTCCGGTGAGCTGCTCCGGCGTGTGCTCCCTTACAAGCCCTTTCTCATCAAGCCCAACCACCACGAACTGGGGGAGCTGTTCGGCGTGACGCTTACCGAAACGGATGAGATCGCGGCGTATGCACGGAAACTACAGGAAATGGGCGCACAGAACGTTCTTGTTTCCAGAGCCGGTGACGGCGCAGTGCTTCTCGATGAGAACAGTCAGCTCCACACCTGCGGTGTCTGCAAGGGCACGGTGAAAAATTCCGTCGGTGCAGGCGATTCCATGCTTGCCGGATTCCTTGCAGGTCTGGAAACAGGCGATCACGCCCATGCTCTCAGGCTCGGCACAGCTGCCGGCGGCGCAACTGCATTCTCGGACGGCCTTGCAAACGGGGAGGAGATTCAGCGGTTGCTTGGAGAATTGGAGTGAATACAGCGAAAGCACCGGAGTCTGAATGGCTCCGGTGCTTTTTCCTGAAATTTCCTGCGCTGTCCCCTTGATTTTTTCCTTCCGATGTGTTATAATAAAAACAGAACAAATTTTCGCATCGGAGGGAGCAGCAATGGCAGAATGTACACATATGTATATTGCGATCGACCTGAAATCTTTTTATGCGTCCGTGGAATGCGTGGAGCGTGGGCTGGATCCGCTGAGTACCAACCTTGTGGTTGCCGATACTGCGCGGACGGAAAAGACCATCTGCCTTGCTGTTTCGCCCTCGTTGAAAGCTTACGGCATCGGCGGCCGCGCGAGGCTCTTTGAGGTCGTACAGCGCGTGCGCGATGTCAATGCACAGCGCAGGTGGAATGCCCCGCAGCGGACATTATCCGGCAGTTCCTGCAATGCCGCGGAGCTGCAAAGAAATCCTGCCCTTGCGCTGGATTATATCGCCGCACCCCCGCGCATGGCGAGGTATATGGAGATCAGCACGCAGATCTATCAAATCTATCTGCGCTACATCGCGCCGGAGGATATCCATGTGTATTCCATCGACGAGGTGTTTATTGATGCCGGCAGCTATCTGAAAACCTACCGCATGACCGCCGAAGAGCTGGCGCGGCGCATGATACAGGATGTGCTGACCGAAACGGGCATTACTGCAACCGCGGGCATCGGCACGAACCTCTACCTCTGCAAGGTCGCAATGGATATCGTTGCAAAGAAAATGCCCGCTGACGCGCATGGTGTCCGCATCGCACAGCTCGATGAGATGGGCTACCGGCAGACGCTCTGGGCGCGCCGTCCCCTGACGGACTTCTGGCGGGTGGGGCGAGGCTATGCAAAAAAGCTCGAAGCAAAGGGGCTTTTTACAATGGGGGATATCGCGCGGTGTTCCCTCAATAACGAGGAGCTTCTCTATAAAATGTTCGGTGTCAATGCCGAACTGCTCATCGACCATGCATGGGGCTGGGAGCCGTGCACGATCGCCGATATCAACCGTCCGGAGAACAGCAGCATCAGCTCCGGTCAGGTGCTCCAATGTCCCTACACCTTCGAAAAGGCACGGCTGATCATCCGCGAGATGACTGACCTGCTGGTGCTTGATCTGGTGGAGAAGGGGCTTGTCACTGACCAGATGGTGCTGACGGTCGGTTATGATATCGAAAACCTGAAAAATCCCGCAGTACGGGCGCAATACAAGGGGACGGTCGAAGCGGATGCCTATGGGCGCGCCGTGCCGCGCTCCGCACACGGTTCTGTCAATCTGGAACGGTATACCGCTTCCACCAAGCAGATCACGGCGGCGGTCATGCAGCTCTATGACCGCATCGTGGACAGAGAATTGACTGTGCGCCGGATGACGATCGCGGCAAATCACATCATTCCGGAGGCGGACGCAGTACAGCAGGAGGTGCAGCTTGATCTGTTCACGGATTATGCGGCACTCGAACAGCAGCAGGCGGCGGAGGAAAAATCCCTTTCCCGTGAGCGCGAGATCCAGAAAGCAATGCTGCACATCCGCAGGAAATTCGGGAAAAACGCCATTCTGAAAGGTATGAATCTGGAGGAGGGGGCGACCACGATCGAACGCAATGGACAGGTCGGCGGTCACCGCGCATAGAACAGGAGGAACACATGCAGGGATCACAGCAGTACAATGATATCATCCACCATCCGCACTACAGTTCCATGCGGCATCCGCATATGTCGCGCCGCA
>CALGTT010000425.1 GCA_937901485.1 uncultured Ruminococcus sp. | reverse complement strand
CGAAGGAGTATTTCGGCAGCCATGTGCAGGACGATGTGAAATCCGTTGTGTCTGCCGCACTGCATCGTATGGAGCAGATGGGCGCACAGCTTGTGGAGATTTCGCTCCCATCTACGGAATATGCCGTTAATGCGTACTATATTCTCGCCTGCGCGGAAGCGTCCTCCAATCTTGCAAGGTTTGACGGAACGCGGTTCGGCTATCGTGCACAGGGCTGTACAAGTCCGGCGCAGCTGTATGAACGGACGCGCAGCGAGGGATTCGGCAGGGAAGTCAAACGCCGGATTCTGCTGGGAACTTTCGTGCTCAGTGCAGGCTATTACGAGGATTGCTACCTCAGAGCAAGGGCAGCACAGCGCAGCATTGCACAGGAATTGCACGAAGCACTGCGCTGCTGCGACCTGATTGCCGCGCCCTCCGCGCCTGAACCTGCGTTTTTGCTTGGGGAGCGTCTGAACCATCCCGTGCAGATGTACCAGTCCGATTTGTGCACCGTTCCTGCCAATCTTGCCGGACTTCCGGCAATCAGCATTCCATGCGGCAGCGTGGACGGTCTGCCGGTGGGCTTGCAATTGCTGGGCAGACCATTCGAAGAACGCACAATTCTCAATGCTGCCCATGCTTATGAACTGGAGGTGCAGAATGCCGCAGTTTGAAACAGTCATCGGTCTGGAGGTTCACGCGGAACTGAATACTGCCTCCAAGATATATTGCAGCTGTAAGAATGCGTTCAGCCGCGAACCGAATACACAGATTTGTCCGGTCTGCATGGGATTGCCCGGTGCATTGTCGGTTCTGAACAAAAAGGTCGTGGACTATGCCATCCGCATGGGACATGCACTGCACTGCCGCATCCGCAGCGTCAGCCGACAGGACAGGAAGAATTATTTCTACCCCGATCTGCCCAAGGCATACCAGATTTCACAGGCACAGTTTCCACTGTGTGAAAACGGTTTTCTGGAGATTGAAGCGGACGGTATACAACGACGCGTGGGCATTGCGCGCATTCA
>CALGTT010000424.1 GCA_937901485.1 uncultured Ruminococcus sp. | reverse complement strand
ACCTCCCCCGCAAAGCGGGGGAGGGATAAGCGGGGGCTGCGCCCCCGAGTCCCGCTTTTTTCTATTATAGTTTGGGGGATTAGTATAAATATCTGAAACTTTTGAAAAGTTTCTCAAAATCTGTCCCCCCCCTGCACCCCGTTCCGCCTGCGGCGGTTTTGGGGGCTTCGCCCCCTTACCCCCAATGCAGATGACACTGTGACTTCAGTACCTTTTGTCGATTTTGGCGGGTGGTTATTGTTCCGTTTATTGTTCCGGAAGGATTCAGGAATGTTTATCGGTCATACCGGTACACCCCGACCATGTCCTCCGTCTGCCAGAAATAGTAGGAGAACGGGATGAGGTGTCCGGTGTGGTTGAGGTCGTCCTCGGAATGGTGGCTTCTGTCGCGGTAGAGCGTGGTGAAATCTTCCTCCGGCACTTCCTCCTCCGTCAGGAACAGTACTGTGCCGTAACGCTGTGAAAGTGCCGCAAGCTGGGCGTTTCGGTCATCTCCTTCCGGATAGACCGCCGCGTCTGTCATCGCGTCGAGCGGCATCCAGAAATG
Organism: uncultured Ruminococcus sp.; assembly: GCA_937901485.1. Lineage (GTDB taxonomy): Bacteria > Bacillota > Clostridia > Oscillospirales > Ruminococcaceae > UBA3855. The sequence goes on along the minus strand of CALGTT010000424.1, from coordinate 4,392 downwards.
CTGGAGATAATCTCCGTCCACCAGAATGCAGTCCGCATCCTCTGCCGCCTCCGCCGCGTCAAGCAGGATCTCCCACTCCATGCGCGTGTCGTCCCTGTGTTCCATCAGGTAGATGTCATAGGGCATCACGCACACAAGTCCGAGAGCCGCCGCCGGCAGCAGGAGCTTTTTGCCGAAGCGGTCAAGTGTCATCGCCGCAAATATTGCCGCGATCGGAACGAACGGCGCAAGATATCTTGCGTAGTAGTAATAATACTGGATCTCATACCGCAGGAATGCGGAATAGACCAGAATGCAGTAGAAAAACAGCAGGAATACTGTCAGTCTGGCATTGTTGCGTGCGTACAGCTTCGGGCAGACCGCACCTGCGATCAGGGCGATCGGACACAGCAGGAGTCCTGCATTCCCGAAAAAGCCCAGCAGTGCCAGATGGTTCATTTCTTCCCATGCATCGTACTTTGTCAGTGCCTTTGCAAAAATGTACAGCACCGGAAGCACCAGCAGGAGCGAGAGGAACACACGGAAAATACGGCTTTTTGCCGCGCGGTGATTCCAGTTCTGCATGATGTAGAACTTCCGGTTCGTGCGCGAAACGAGCCACACAAATGCAAGGCTTGCCAGCAGTGCCGCAAGGCTCACAATGACCACGACGGTCGTCACATTATGCACATTGATGCCGTGCACAAAGATCGGGCTGTAATTGTTCATCGTGTAGACCGGCTGGATGTGCCGCATTCCGAAATAGCTTGCCAGATAGCCAAGCACCGTCACCGGCAGGAGCACGGCGAACTGCTTTTCACGCGTGAAGAAGTACATGCCGCCGTAGACCATCAGAAACAGGGGGACCATCGTGTAGAATGATACATGGAAGCACCCGAACACCGCCGCGGGCAGAATGGACAGCCAGCGTGCGCTGCGGTTCGGACGGTCGGTCATGATGTACAGGAACAGTGCCGGCAGGAGGGCGAGGAACATCTCCGTCAGGGATGCCTTGGACACCCAGAGCACAATGGGCGCGAACGCCGTGCACAGTGCCGCAATGCCGCAGGTCAGGGGCTTGAGCTTGAGGTTGCGGCAGATGCAGAACACAAGGAAGATCAGGCAGAAACAGAAGATCGTTTCCACATCCGCCATGTGCTCCATGCCGAACAGCTTTCCCCACATCGCAAGGATCGCCGCATGTGTCGGGATGCCGTGGATGATGCCCGAAACGGGGCTGATGCTGCGGTCGTACACTGTATCCGGATAGCTCTCCGCCGGAATGTCATAGCCGCCGAGCTTGTGCCGGACTGCGGTGAGAAATGCCTCCTGTTCGGGGGCAGTGAGTGCCGAAAATTCGTTGAAATCCTTCTGCCGCGCGTTGTCGCCGTGCAGGAACAGGATCGCCTGCGTCTGGTACACACCCTGATCCTGCCCCATGCCGAAGAATTCATTCTTCTGCATCGTGAACGGCAGAATGAGCAGGCAGATGCACAGGGGGATGAGCATGGGCTTGACCGACAGGTCGCACCGGAACAGCCCCTTGATGGAAAACGGCTTTGTCCTGCGGAAAAACACCACAGTGCCCAGCACTGCCGCATCGAGCGCAAGCGTCAGGCAGATAGTGCGCAGGAGGGAGTAGCCGTCAATGAGAAAGAGCGCGAAGCTCGCGAACACATGGGAGCAGAAGAACCAGATCACGCCGAGCACGGCGGATTCAATGACGTTGCGCTTTCCGTACCAGATCACGCCCGTCAGCACGGACAGGAGCACTGCCGCTGCAAAGATCACTGCATACATACTCATCCCGTCACCTCGCTGATCACCGCGCGGAATTTGTCCATGATGACATTCCATTCATAGTATCGGTCGATATACTCACGCGCATTCCTGCACATGGCGGCATATTCTGCCGGATGGGAGAGCAGGTAGTCCACACAGCCCTCAAATTCGAGATAATCGTAGTAATACAGCCCTGCGTTGCTTTTCGTGCAGTGTCCGCGCAGGACATCACAGCCGCCGTTGACGATGACCGGCACATGCAGTGCCATCGCTTCAAGGACGGAGATGGACAGGCTTTCAAATTTCGACGGGAGCACCAGTGCCCTCGCGCCTGCAATGCCGGCGTACTTGTCCTCCTCGCTGACAAAACCAAGACTGATGATATCCCCGTGCCGTGGGATCATGCACGCCTGCTTGCCCATGAGCACAAGCTTTAGGCGGCTCTGGGGATGGCGTGCCTTGTATTCGAGAAAATACTGGAACAGCCGGGGGCATTCCTTGCCCTCGTCGATTCTTCCCACATAGATGAGGTAGTCGTCCGTGATGCCGAACTTTTCACGGAATGCACCCGTGTCCGGCGTTTGCGGAATGTCCACGCCCGTGCCCATCACATCACAGGGGATGTGCTCTGTATGGAATAAGCCCTGTACAAGAGCCTTTTCCTCGTCCGTGAGGAAAATATAGGCTTTCGGCATCGGAAAGAGCCGTTCGTAGGTCTGGAAGTGGATGAACGGTTCTTCGTGCGCGGTCGGGATGAAGATGGCTTTTTCCGCGACCTCCGGCAGTCCCATGACGGTCAGGTAGTAGAGGTAGGTGACGAAAATGAACGCGTCATAGTCATTTTTATGTGCGCGGATGTAGTCGATGGCTGCCGGACAATACGGTCCCTGCTTTTCAAACCAGACTGCTTCCTTTTCCGCGTCGCGGTTTCCCTGTGCGCATTCCTGCAAATACGCGCCGTTGTAGTCATTGAAATCCTTGGCACGGGGGGCTTTCACCGGAAAGCGCAGGACGCGGACACCATTGATCTCCTCCGCATCGGCGGTATAATGGTTCTCCCATGTGGTATAGTCGAGAGCCTTGGTGGTGATGACATCCACCTGAAAATGCGAGGTCAGCCGTTCGGCAATGAGCCGTGTATAATACTCCGAACCGCCGTTGACCTCAAGTCCGTAGCGTTGGTTCACAAGTGCGATTCTTTTCATAGGTTTACCTTTCTGAATAACGATCTCAGCAGTATAACAGGGGGCAGGGCAGTTCTGATGGACTACCCCCCTATTTCTCCAAAAAACTCCAGATATTTCTGCGTGATCACACCCCAGTCAAAATGCTCCTTTACATATGCGCATCCGTTTTCGCCCATTCTGCGAGCAATATCGGGATGGGTGAGGATGTAGTCCACACAGCCCTCAAATTCAAAGAAATCTGCAAAATACAAGCCGCCGTTGGATTCCTGCGCGAAATTCTTCGTCACTGCGCAGGCATCATGCACAAGCACAGGTCTGCCGCACAGCCAGCTTTCCATGATGACCAGCGAAAAGCTCTCATTCTTTGACGGCTGGCAGAGAAGCTCTGCCGCGGCACAGGCATCGTATTTGTCCTGTGCATCCACAAAGCCCAGATCATGCACCGCGCCGCGGATGTCCGCCGGAATGTCCAGAGAACCGCCGCCGATGAGCACGAGCTGAAGGTCGCTTTCATGCCGCTTTCTGTACTCGGAGAAGTATTGCAGAAGCGTGTGGACATTCTTTCCCGTGTCCTTTCTGCCGGCATAGAGGAGAAAGGGCTTGTCCATGCCGAATTTCTGCCGAAAACGTGCCGCATCCCCCGTGATCGAGGTGTCCATGCCGATGCCCATGAGGATCTGACGGACGTTCGTTTCCGAAAAGCCGTACAGCCTTTCGGCAAGCTCCATCTCCGGACGGGCATTGTAGACCATGCCTGCCGCCGTCCGGAATACCTCGCGGAACCGCTGAAAATAGGCGTAGCCCTCGTCATGGAAGCACGGGATCAGCACCGACTTCTCCGGTGCTGCCTGCACGCCGTAATAGGTCGTGCCGAACATGTAGGGGATAAACACAAAGACCGCGTATTCGTCCTTTTTCGTCCGGATGTATTCGTACAGCTCCGGACTGTTGACCATCTCGCGCAGGAAGACATCTTCCTGCGCAAGCGTCACGGGCATTTTCTGGATGAGCTTTGCATTCACCGCGTCAAATGCCGCAGTATCGCGCTTTCTCACGGGAAATCTGCGGATGGGGATGCCGCTTTCCAGCACGGAACAGCCCGCCTTGTGGAAGTTCACGCTCCAGTCCGCACCAAATTCCCTGACGCAGGTCGTCAGGATCTCCACCTTCACGCCGGCTTTGTGCAGATGTGCGGACACCTCGCGCAGTTCCATCTCCGCGCCGCCGGGGATGTGGTCATCAAACCACGGAGCAACAAATGCAATCGGTTTCATCACTTGCTCCCTCCATCCATAAAACCGCGAAGCTGCGAAATAAACAGCTCGCGCACCTTCTCATAGCGGAAATCCGCAAGCCGCTGGTTCTGTCCGTCAATGACCTGCCTGCGCAGGGCTTCGTCCGTCACAAGACGATCGATCATCATTGCCGCCTCCAGCGGATCATT
>CALGTT010000423.1 GCA_937901485.1 uncultured Ruminococcus sp. | reverse complement strand
GTGTGCATCATTATTGTAGTACTTCATGTAGGTGTAGATAGCGACCGCCTGTGCCTTGATGCACTCCTCGTGGAACGAAGGACCGACCTCAAGGTTGACGATTTCTGCAACCTGCATCAGCACATTGCCCGGAACGCCCTTAACCGTTACCGTTTCGGTTTCAGCCGTACCGGTATTCATCAGAGCTGTGCCCGGATAGTAATGGAACAGGATGTCCTGATAATTCCAGCCGGCGTATTTCGCATAGAAATTAGCACCGTTCTGGCTCAGTCCGACACCGTGTCCATAGCCATAGGATGTGAATGCAAACTGTCCGTTTGCAACGCTGGACACTGCAGAGCTTGCCTGTCCGGATGAAACCAGCATACCGCTGCTCTGTCCCTGCGCAATCAGAACAGCATCCTCTGCCCCCTCGCCTTCTGCAAGGATGTCGGGGATTCCATCGCCGTCAAGATCCTGAGGCTCTGCGGTTTCAGAACCCGCAACAGCTTCATATCTGACAAGTGAAAAGTTATCACTGTACTCATCCAGATCCGCTTTCCACCAATCCATAGCCTGATACGTTTCTTTTTCTTTTTCGACCTCAGCATTGTGCACGATCGTCACACTGCTGAGAATTTCTGACTCTGCTTCGGATTCCTCTGTTCCTGTTTCTGCCGGTGTGCTGACTGCCGTCATAGCTTCCGTATCCGGCTCTGCCGCTGTTTCCGCAACAGCTGCGGTGAGCTGATACGAATTTGCCATTAAGAGTGCTGCAATACCCACTGCAACATGTTTCTTCGGTATTCGAATCTTCATCATATAAACTCCATCTTGCCGATCACTCGGTTTTATTTCCTCTTTCGAGGATGCTGACTGTGTTCTTAATTGTCTCCGTTTCATCTGTAGCGCAGAACGCCCCGCCTAATTAGCCGTAAGGCACAAATTCAGCCTCCGGATCATAGGTCTTCCTATTCCATCTGTAGTAGCTGTTCGGCCATTTGACGTTCGGATTTGCGGTACTTGTCTCCGTACCGGATATCAAATCCTCATCCTCTCTCAGCTTGCGTGCAAATACTACAAGACGGCCGTCGCTGAATGTGCTGTTGCACGTGGAAAGTGTAAGCAATTCATCGCCGTACTTTACATCCACATCATTCAGGCGGATCGTTCTTCGCTTGATCTCGTTGACGTAGTCATAGAAATCGCGTTCGTCTGCAAATTCCAGCTTGTTCCAGTAATCAAATCGTGTATCCGTCTGGTCATCAATGTCCACGATGATCATTGCGAATATCTTGTACTTGTACTTCCGGTAATTGGAATTCAGTTCTACGATCGGATGCTCGCTGTAATAATTTGCATCATTGATATAGTGTTTCAGACTTCCGAACATGGAATAGTCATGCATGTTATGACCATAAATGATCAGGTTGCCTGAATTTGCAAGCTGCTTCTTTCCATCAATGACATAGTCAAAGTCATTTCTGTAATCCATGAAGATCGAGCCTGCATGTGCATCTTCGAGATAGATATTGCGCTTCAGATAGTACTCATTGCCATCGTCGTTCCCTCTGCGCTGCAGCACGGGATAACTGATATCCGTTCCGGGGATCGAGATCCAGCCGACAACGTCCGGATTGATCGCAAGAAGGGATTCCACATTCGGAAGATAGCCGAAATACTCGTATTCTTCTTCCGTTGGCTCTGTCGTTTCTTCCGGATCAGCGGGCAGTGTCTCCTGATACATCTTGCCGAGCTCAGAATTCAGGCTGCTGTTATGCTGATTGTTCCAGAAGTATTCGACGAGCAGCGCGAGGCAGACAATGAAGACCGCCGCTGACGCAAGGAAAACGCATTTCCGCAGCACTTCGACCGGTCTATCCCCCTTGCGCGGGAACAATGACTGCTTCTGTTTTTTTCTCGTTTTCTTCTTTTTGTTGTTTTTCTTGGATTTTTTCTTTACTGGCACAGGTTCAGAAGGTTCCGCCGTCCTTGCAGACGCGTCGTCAACCGGCTGATCGCCGTTTTCCATAACGTTCTTGTACTTTCTCACCTTATCCGCGATCTCAAGCTTGGTTTCCTCCTGCTGGATAGCGGACTTGATCGCCAGTATCTTATCATTCAATGGTGCGCTTTCCGGTTCCTCCGCAGATTCCTCCGCGGTGTCCGTTTCCTCTGCATCCGTTTCGTCGGACGATCCCTCACTGCTTTCCGGATCTTCCGTAACTTCCGTTCCGGATCCGTCCGATTCCTCGAACTGCTCCATCAGCTTAGCTTCTTCCTGTGTTCCGATTATCTCCGAATTGCTTGGTTCGGTCATCCCATCAGCTTCACTGCCCGTTTCAGATACATCGAATTCTTTCAATTCTTCCGGCTCTTTGCTCATGAATCTTCCTCCATCAGAATTTTTTCTGCGGTACGCATCACAAACGCAGCTGTCATTTCTCTGTTAAAGCTGCGCCCATGACCATCTGCATTCCAGAGCTTCAGTAAAAATACTGTCTGCTTCCCATGATAACAAAACCCGACATACACGGTGCCGACCGGCTTATCCGGTGTGCCGCCCTTCGGTCCTGCAATCCCTGTCACTGACACGCACAGATCTGCGCCGGTCAGTTCATGGATCCCCTGAGCCATGGCAAGCGCAGTCTGCCTGCTCACCGCACCGTGTTCCTCCAGTGTGGAATGCGGTACATGAACCAGCATTTCCTTGATTCTGTTTGCATAGGTGCAGATGCCGCATTCAAAAACTGCTGATGCACCATCGACTGATGTCAAGTAAGCAGAAAGCATTCCGCCCGTACAGCTCTCCGCTGTAGCAATGGTTTCACACTTTCGCTCTAATAATTTTACAACATTTGTAACTGTTTTGTCAAGATTCACAGCACAATATTCTGAGAATTCAACAACTTCAATAAATTCACAATCTTCAAACATAGCACATTCACCAAATAATTCTACCATATTCTGGAAAACGTCTCTCGGCGTTTCCCTCAGACCTCCAGTCGGAAACGCTTCAGAACCGTTTCCGCTACTGCCTTTTCGATCATCTCCTCAAAGCCTGCCGCCTCCTGTGCCGCCTCGATCTCGGACAGCTGCGGACGGATCTTCGGGTGCTTGGGTGTGAACACCGTGCAGCAGTCCTCATAGGGCAGGATGGAAATATCAAACGTGTCGATCTTTCTTGCAATTTCAATGATCTCCGTCTTGTCCATACCGATCAGCGGTCGGAACACCGGAATCCGGCAGGCAGCATCCGTGCAGACCATCGCATGGAGTGTCTGGCTTGCGACCTGACCGACACTTTCGCCGGTGATGAGTGCAAGGCACTCTTCCTTTTCGCAGATGCGCTGTGCAATCTCCATCATCAGGCGGCGCATAATGATGGTGAAATACTCCTCAGGGCAGCGGCGTTTCAGTTCTTCCTGAATCTCTGTGAACGGCACGCAGAAGAAATTGATGTCACCGCAGTAGTCGGTGATCTTCTGGCAGAGCTGTTCCACCTTCAGCAATGCACGGTCGGAGGTGTAAGGCGGGCTGACAAAGTGGATGGCAGAAACGGAAATACCGCGCTTTGCCATCATGTAGCCGGCAACGGGGCTGTCGATGCCGCCGGAGAGCAGCAGCGTGGCCCGGCCGTTGGTGCCCACGGGCATGCCGCCCACAGCGGGAATCACCTTCACATACAGGTAGGCGGAATCGCGGATTTCCACGTTCACGGTGTAATCCGGGTTT
>CALGTT010000422.1 GCA_937901485.1 uncultured Ruminococcus sp. | reverse complement strand
ACCCTGAATGGCTGTCAAACAAACAGCGGCTCTGTAGCATCACAGAGCCGCTGTTGTTTGTTTTTGGGGGGATGCGGAAATTACTGCATCTTATAAGCGTCGATCATCTTCTTGACCATCTGACCGCCGATCGAGCCAGCCTGTCTTGCAGTCAGGTCGCCGTTGTAGCCCTGCTTGAGCGTTACGCCAACCTCATTAGCAGACTCCATCTTGAAACGCTCCATTGCCTCTTTACCCTTCTGTGTGAATTCGCCCTTCATAACAATTCTCCTTTTATTCAGAAATTTCATTTCGTTCGTTTTCGCTGCGGCTTCCTGCCGCAAGAGTAGTATGAGCAAAGCGGCGGAGATTATCATAGGGAAATTGTGGGGTGAAAATTTTTTGAAAAATTTTTTGATCCATGCAACTTTTGGAGAGTCTGCGGTGTGTTACTAATGAAAAGCGGTAAAAACCGCTGCGCTGTTTGCAGCGATGAAAAATAATATCTATGGAGGATCATAATGAAAACATCAAACATCACAGCCTGCCTTCTGGCAGCAGCAATGACCATCACAGGAACACCCCTGCTCACGAGCTATGCAGAGGAGAAGCCCGCTGTAACGCTCAATTTCGGCACGCAGATGCAGGATGGCAGACGCATCCCCGAACCCATGAAATTCCAGTCAAATGGTGTAACGGAAGAATCGGAAACGGCTGTATTTCCGGAAAAGTATGATCCCCGCCCGTCCGGTGAGGTCACAAAGGTACAGGATCAGGGCGAGTACGGCACATGCTGGTGCTTCGGTTCACTTAGTTCTCTGGAAAGCTCCCTGCAGGAGCGTGATCCCTATGTGGATCTTTCGGAATGGCACATGGCGTATTATGCCTACTGCGAGGAATTCGGCTATTATTTCCCCTTTGAACGTGAACCATACGACTGGGCACTGTTCGGCGCACAGCTCGATATCACGATCGGCACGCTCCTGAACATCGGTGCAGTCGAGGAAGCAGATCTCCCCTATGGAACGGAGGAATCCGAGAGCTGGAAGCTGGACGGGGCGACTGTCCGCGCACAGGCGGATTACCGCGTGACGGATGTGACCTACTTCCCCTATGACAACACCTCCGATGCGTTTGAAAATCAGATGAACGAGATGAAAAATGTCCTGATGCAGGGCAGAGAGCTTGGTCTGAGTTATCTTGACTATGATCCGTATCACGATTACGCAAAGCATACCTATTATCATGACGGTGCAGAGGACGAGGAAGGCTGGATCGAGGGCTTTGGTCATGCCGTGACCGTGATCGGCTGGGATGATGCATTCCCCAAGGAAAACTTTGCGGTGACTCCTCCCGCAGACGGTGCATGGCTCATCAAGAACAGCTGGGGCGGCACCTATGATGACGGCGGCTATTTCTGGCTGTCCTACTGGGATACCCAGATTTTCGATGTATTCTCCTTATCCGGTGCGCCGGCAGAGGAATGCGGTGATGTGTATCTCTATGATACCTACGGCTGCGGCGGTGCATTTGCACAGGAATTTATGACGATCGAAAGCATCGCGGCAGAGGAAACGGAATCCGCATACATGGCAAATGTTTTCACCGCAGAGCGCGACACGTTCCTGACCTCGGCAATGATCGCCAATGTCCAGACGGACGAGAACTACGAGATCACCGTTTACACAGGTCTTACAGAGGAGAGTGATCCCACCTCCGGCACACCGGTGGCCATGAATGTGCTGCTGTTCTCTCTGGATCCTGTGGCCCTGGACAGCGTATATGCGGCGCTGGTGCATCTGGATGCCCACATGGTGCCTACCTGTGTCAGCGGTGCCAGGGCCGGACTGGGTGTGATGGAAGCGGATGAAATAGAGATCATCACCCCGGATGGTGCGGTGTCCATGGATGAAGCGCAGCGCAAGTATGGCAATCCTGATTTTGATGTGTTCCGCGGAGTGATGAAAAAGCACCTGCTGGCAAAGTTTATGCCCCTGCTGCCTTTTTTGCAGCACCGGCCCAAGGCGGACATGAAAAAGTGCGTTGCCTGCGGCATCTGTGAGCAGAGCTGTCCCGTGCCGGAAAAGGCGGTGCATGCCGGCAACGGCCAGAAGGCCCGGTACGATTACAAAAAGTGCATCCGCTGCTACTGCTGCCAGGAAATGTGCCCGGCCAAGGCCATTGAAGTGTACCGCAGCCCCTGGAACAAACTGCTGGGCGGCAAGTGACCAGGGCAGTGCCCTGCACCCTTTCTCCGGACCAGGGATATCATCCCTGGACCCTTTCTCCGGAAATGACAATTTGTATCAAACAAACAGTTTCCCGGTGGAGCGTGGGGAGACCATGGAGGGGCTTTTCCCCCCCCCCCCCCC
>CALGTT010000421.1 GCA_937901485.1 uncultured Ruminococcus sp. | reverse complement strand
GTCCACAGCAAGGAACAGAGCCTCCGCCTGCTGCATGGTGAAATTGCGGTCAAAGCTGTATTTGATCACTGTGATCATCTCCATATACAAATTACCGCCCGACAAGGGGCGGTAATCAGCGTGACAAAAAACAGTCCGGGGAACGGTGCATCTTTACAAATGCAGCTGTTGTGTCCCCCCTCCGCCGCCGTTCGGCGGCACCTCCCCCGCAAGCGGGGGAGGATTCAGCGGGGGCTGCGCCCCCGATTCCCGCTTTTATAGGCTGATCACCGCCCGACAAAGGGCGGTAATATAGTATATCTGTTTCTGCGGCGGTTTATTCGCCGAGAATGCGTGCAACTGCGCTGTCGATCTCCGTGCATTCGTGAAGCTCGATCACGCCCATGTCCACCTGCTTTGCAAGCTCGGGGCTGAACGGGAGCTGTGCCAGCAGCGGAATGCCGTATTCCTTGGCAACCTCTGCGGTATGGCTTTCGCCGTAAACATGGATCTTCTTGCCGCAGTCGGGACATACAGCATAGCTCATGTTCTCGACGATGCCGAGGATCGGGATGTTCATCATATTCGCCATCTTCACAGCCTTCTGCACGATCATGGAAACCAGCTCCTGCGGAGAGGTTACGATCACGATACCATCAACAGGAATGCTCTGGAATACGGTCAGCGGCACATCGCCTGTTCCGGGGGGCATATCCACAAAGAGATAGTCCACATCGTTCCAGATGACATCCGTCCAGAACTGCTTGACCACACCTGCAATGACAGGACCTCTCCAGACAACGGGATCGGTGTCATTGTCAAGCATGAGGTTGACGGACATGATGTCAATGCCCATCTTGGATTTTACGGGGATCATGCCCATTTCCGTTGCGGCAACGCGCTCCTTGATGCCGAATGCCTTGGGGATGGACGGCCCTGTGATATCAGCATCAAGGATGCCTGCGTGCTTGCCGGCTCTCTGTGCGCCGACAGCGAGCATGGAGGAAACGAGGGACTTGCCCACGCCGCCCTTACCGCTGACGATGCCGATCACCTTGCCGATCTTGCTCAGCTGATTGGGCTTTTCCAGAAGGCTCTGGGGTTCCTGACGGGAGGCGCAGTTGCTGGAGCAGCTGCTGCAGTCATGTGTACATTCACTCATGATTCAATACTTCCTTTCTGATTTGCACTGTCCTGACGGACAGAATATTTGAACGCCGTAAATGCGGATGCATTTATGCGGTGTTGTTATGGTTGGCTGAGGTAGGGCTTGAGATATTTTCCGGTGTAGGACGCGGAAACCTGTGCGACCTCCTCCGGTGTGCCCTGTGCAACGATCGTGCCGCCGCCGTCGCCGCCCTCAGGTCCGAGGTCGATGATGTGGTCAGCAATCTTGATGACATGAAGGTTATGCTCAATGACGATGACCGTATTACCGGCATCGGCAAGCTTCTGGAGCACCTCAGTCAGACGGTGCACATCGGCGGTATGCAGTCCGGTGGTCGGTTCATCGAGGATATAGACGGTCTTGCCGGTCGCACGCTTGGACAGCTCCGTGGAGAGCTTGACGCGCTGGGCTTCACCGCCGGACAGCGTGGTGGCAGGCTGTCCGATCTTGACATAGCCAAGACCGACTTCCTGTAAGGTTTTGAGCTTGCGGGCGATCTTCGGGATGTGTTCAAAGAACAGTACGCCCTCATCCACGGTCATTTCCAGTACATCGTGAATGGATTTGCCCTTGTAGTGGATTTCAAGGGTTTCGCGGTTGTAGCGCTTGCCCTTGCAGACCTCACAGGGGACATAGACATCGGGCAGGAAATGCATCTCGATTTTCAGGATGCCGTCGCCCTCGCAGGCTTCACAGCGGCCGCCCTTGATATTGAACGAGAATCTGCCGGCACTGTAGCCATGCGCTTTGGCACCGGTTGTCTGCGCAAAGAGATTGCGGATATCCGTGAACACGCCC
>CALGTT010000420.1 GCA_937901485.1 uncultured Ruminococcus sp. | reverse complement strand
GGACTGCATTATCAACACGGGCATTGCAGGCGGTATGCACGGGGATGTGAAGCTCTGCGATATCGTGGTTTCCACAAGTGTCCTCCCCCACGATCTGGACGCGCATTTCCTCGCGGATTATCCGCCGTACTGCGCGGTTTATGAGGCTGACGAAGCCTTGCAGACTCTTGCCAAGACCGTATGCGCAGACATGGGCATCAACGTGCACAGCGGCAAGATCGTTTCCGGTGATGCGTTCATTACGGACAGCGCGGTAAAGGCTGGCATCAAGGCAAAATTCGATCCGTATGCGGTGGATATGGAAACGGCTGCGATCGGTCAGGCGGCATGGAGAAACAAAGTCCCGTTCGTGAGCGTGCGCTGCATCTCCGATCTTGCGGATGATGACGGTGCAATGTCCTTTGACCAGTTCGAGATCATCGCGGCGAAGCGCGTTGCGGATATCGTGATGGAGATGTGCACACGCGAGGTGTGAACCATGCTTTCAGAATGGCTCATAGAAAAGATCACACAGCAGAATTGCCGGATCATCGGCATTGACGGACTGGGCGGCGCAGGGAAAACGACCATTTCCGCACAGCTCTCCGATGCAGTGCAATCACTGGGAATGCCCGTCACCATCCTGCATATTGATGATTTCATTCATCCGCGCTGTGTGCGCTATCGGGATGATGTGCCGGAATGGAAATGCTACTACGATCTGCAATGGAACTACGCGCCGCTTCTGGAGCTTCTGCCCGCGTTCCGGCATGATGGGACATACAGCGGCGAAGTCCTGCTCTACAATAAGGACGAGGACGGCTACGATGCGCAGGAAATCCGTATTCCTGAAAACGGCGTTGTGCTGGTGGAGGGCGTTTTTCTCCAAAGGCAGGAGCTTTCCGGCGTGTTTGATACAGTGATTTATCTGGATGTGCCGGAGTCGGTGCGGCTCTCCCGTGTTTTACAGAGGGACGGCTATATCGGTGACGCGGATGCCATCCGGCAGAAATACGAAAACCGCTATTTTCCGGCGGAACGCTTCTATGTGAAAAGCTGTAAGCCGGCAGAAAGGGCTGACATTACAGTGCGGAAAGGAGAACCAGCATGAACTACACCATCCGTCAGATCCAACCAACCAACTACACCTTGCCTACACCGAACCTACACCACACTTTTCTGCTATTTTGCGTGGTTTCAGCGTTTTTGGTGTAACCGGTGCAGTTTTTCTGAAATCTCTTTTCCTTAAAATAAACCTTTGTTTCAAGTTCTGCATATTTCAATCAACTCCCCTCAACAATAGGCTGATAATCGAAAAAAGTTGCACGTTTGAATGCAACTTTTGTAAAACTGTTACCAGAATGTATCTTCTTCCCGCTTCGCCATACTCGCCTCCAGTGCCTGTAACTCTCACACAGCTTATCATAATTGATGAGAGCCTTCTTGCCGATGAAGCTGGCTGGCAGCTTTCCTGCTTTCAGCAGCATTCGGAGCGAAAATGTAATGGGATGCTGTTCCCGACACAGGATGGCGAGATGTTGTTCCGATTCCGGAATGGGATGGAAGTAACCGTAGAATAGATATGACAACACCCCACAGGGCTTGCGGACTGTTTTGTCTGCACGCCTTGTGGGGTGATTTTTTGTATATGATACCGACATTTTACCAACAACCTCAGCAGGAAGATGTTCTCAAGCTGACCGTTCTCAGGCAACACGATCCGGCAAGGCGGTGGAATTTCTCACAGAACGCCGTTTGTTCCTGTTCCGCCTGCAGAAAGGTAAGTCCATGATTCCGGAGCAGGGTTTCGGTGGGGATATAGTCGTTGAGGAAAAGCTCTTTGAGGAATTCTTCGGTCATGGGGTTCTGGAGGGATTTGTCAATGTATTGCATGACAAAATGTACCGGCTGGTTTCCCTCCGCCCCAAACCCCTTGTATTTTCCCTGAATATGTTGTATACTGAATACAGAAGCCGCCATACAATCCCCCAGAAAGAAGGTGTTCCCATGAAAACAATTCGAAAACTCCTTGCATTCGTCTGTGCCCTCTCCCTCCTCCCCCACAGCATCACGGCAAATGCACAAACGGATTCCTCCTACCGTCAGCTCCTCGACTATGCCATCTTCAACGGCAGCGGCAATATCAACTGGTGCGGCGGTCAGAACCTTGAGGTCAGCAGTGCAAGAATCCCCATCGACTCCGATGTCACCTGTAACGGCATTCCCTCGCTGCGTGTCAACATCACCGATTCCTCGGACTGGTGGTCAGCCCGCCTTGTCGTGCGCAGCTGGATGTCCATTGACTTTACACCGTACCAGCCGGAAGGCTTTCTTGAATTCGATGTGCAGGGCAATGCCGGAAATGAGCGGTTCTGCATCGGTTTGGCAGACCACTCGAACGAGGATTCTGCCATCGTCCCGATCAGCGGCTATACCACCCTCACCACCGACTGGCAGCATGTGTCCATCCCCCTTTCCGATCTTGCAGCAGCCAATCCGGATGTGGATTTCAGCGACATCACACTCCTTTATCTGCAAAATGACGGCACATCCGATGCGCAGAAATTCTGGATCACGAACATTGAAGTCACCTCTGCCGGACTTGAAAAGGAATCCCCCCTCATCAAGGTCAATCAGGAGGGCTTTCTGCCAAACGCGCAGAAGTATGCGATCATCTCTTTCTACCCTGAGCTCCACACCATCACAGAGGGCGATGCCTTCTCCGTCTGCGATGCCGAAACCGGCAGGATCGTTCACACGGGTGCACTCACCCTTCTCTCGGAATCCGACCTGCGCGACAGCGGCGAAAAGGTTCTCAAAGCCGATTTTTCCGACCTCTGCACGGATGGTACTTACTACATCACCGCAGGAGATTCTGCGAAATCCGTCAGCTTCTCCATCTCCGACTCCGCCTACGAGGATGCACTCATTGCCGCACAGCGGTACTTCTATTTTCAGCGGCAGGGCACTGCCCTCACGGAAGAATATGCCGGCATCTTTGCCAGAGATGACCTCGGACTGGATGATTCCGCCGTCCCCTTTGCAAGCGGAAAAACCGGCACAGTATCCTCCGGCAAGGGCTGGTTCGATGCAGGGGACTCCGGAAAATACGTCAATGTCGGCTCGACCGCCGTTTCTGCCCTGCTCTGGGCGTATGAGATGTTTCCGGCGCAATTCACTGACAATATGCTGAATATCCCCGAAAGCGGCAACAGCATTCCGGATCTTCTCGATGAAGCGCGTTGGGAGCTGGAATGGATCCTTACCATGCAGGATGCAGAAAGCGGCGGTTTCTATCCGAGAATTCAGGACGATGCCGGCGAGCGCAAAATCATGGATCTCAATGGCTGCACGACTGATGATACCGCCTGTGCGGTAGGTGTCCTCTCGGAGGCGTACCTTGCATACAGGGACATTGATCCGGATTTTGCGGCAGAATGCCTTGCCGCCGCCAAACGGGGCTGGGCATTTCTGGAGGCGCATCCGGAAAACATCACCGGCTATGATGTCTATGTTGTTTCCGATGATACCGCTGACCGCCTGTGGGCGGCAGGTGCGCTCTGGCGTGTCACGGGCAGCACCGCCTGCAGGGACTATTTCGTGAAAAACTGCGTCACCCTTTCGCGGAAATTCGAGGACAGCTACACGATGGGCAATCGCTGGGGCGACAACTGGCAGACAGGCTGCTGGCATTATCTCCTTTCCGATGGGCAGGAGGAAATCGTGACGGCATGGCTCACAAGGGAATTCCACACATGGCGCGAAGTGATCCTCACCACAAAATGGGAGAACAATATCTGGGGCGTGCCGCTGCACAAGGGGAACTATTTCCGCGGCATCACGGCAGAGATCTGCAATATGGCAATGGGGCTTTCTGTAACGGATGCAGTGCTCGGCATTGATGACAGCCGCACGGCGGAATGCGCCGCCTCCTCGCTCTCGTGGATTCTCGGCGCAAACCCGATGGGACTGAGTCTTGTGACGGGCTGCGGTGACAACAGCATCCGGACGATCTACAGCCAGATCTACGAAAATGACGGCATTGAAGCCGTTCCGCCCGGCTACATGCCGCAGGGACCGAACTATACAGCGATGAAAACCATCTGCCGTTTTGCGGCGAAGTGCTACATGGAAAGCAGCAATGACTGGGTTACGAACGAGCACACGGTCTACAGCAACGGTGTTCTGGTCTATCTGCTGGCACAGGTATCCGCAGCCGAAGCGGTTCGCGGAGATGTCACTGCGGACGGCAGGTTCGATGTACTGGATGTGATCGCCCTGCAAAAATTCCTTCTCGCTGCACCGGATACGAAGCTCGCCGACTGGAATGCCGGCGACCTCTGCAAGGACGGCATTCTGGACGGCTTTGATCTGGCAGTGATGAAGCGGGAGCTGCTTCAGGAACGTTGACACTAAAATAGCACCTGATTCCGCAAGAAAATTGATCGTAATGAGCCTTAGAGTATTGCACCAAAATAACCAAAAACGCGCCGTAAATATTGACAATCGTAGTCAGAAATGCTATAATGATAAAAACGGCAGCAGATTGCTTTCTGCCTTAAAGTGCCGGCTTTTTGAGATTATCATTGTGAGGTGCATAAAGATGAAACACACATTCCCGAAACGAGCAATGGCGGCGGTAATCGGTGCTGCGATGCTTTCCGTCGCTGTTCCCTCCAGCGGTATATGGGCTGCCAACGTTGAGGAAACGCCCGGTCTTCAGTTACAGACGATCCTGATCGACAATGACGGCAAAAACTGGACAACTGCAAGCTGGGGCGGACAGAATCTGACTCCGAATACAAGCTGGACCACACTGCTGCTTGGTGACTATTATGAGAACGGTTATCTGAATTTTGAGGTAAAGAATGACAACGCAGCGGCTGTAGAATTCAATATCGGGCTTTCCTCCAAGAAACATAATGAACAGGTAAAACTCTACTGGACGGATATGGAGGAGTACGAGAATATCAGTGCCAGTGCTGACTGGACAAGCTATTCTCTGCCAATTAAGGATCTTGTGGATGCAAATCCCGATTCCGGCTTTGACCTGGATAACTTCTGGCTTGTCTATGTGGGTGGCGTACCCAATGGCAATACACTTTCCTTCCGGAATGTGACGATCACTTCCACTGATGACGAGCGTCAGTACCCTCTGATCAAGGTCGATCAGGTCGGGTATTACTGCAATGGTGCAAAGACTGCACGCATCAGTTATTTTGAGAAGTTCGGTTCACTGAACGGCAAGACCTATGAGGTCGTCAATGCAGAGAATGACGAGGTCGTATATACCGATACGCTGCCGGATGCTGTTTATGAAGAAAACTTTTCCGGCGAAATGGTGCATACCATTTCATTTGATGAGGTAACGGAAGCCGGCACCTACTACATCCGCATTCAGAATACCGGTCTTGATGAATCTGCACGTTCTCCCTATGATATTGCCAATGGACTTGTACTGGATACACTTGTATCGGCTAAGTTTGAGATCAGTGATCATGTCCATGACGATCTGCTCAGTGACCTGACAAAATATTACTACTATCAGCGTCAGGGTATCGAAATTGAGGAAGCGTATGCCGGTATGTTCGCAAGAGAAAATCTTCATCCGGATGATATTACTGTCAAAAAATGGTCCGATCGTGATAATCCCGATGCTGAAACATTCGATGTTTCCGGCGGTTGGTATGATGCGGGTGACTATGGGAAATATGTTTCTCCCGGTGCAAATTCCGTGACAGATCTGCTCTTTGCCTACGAAATGAATCCTGAGGTTTTCGCACGGATTGAACTGAATATTCCCGAAACTGATCCGAATCACCCCAATTATGTGGATGCACCCGGAATCCTGTCAGAAATCAAGTATGAGCTGGATATGCTCCTGAAGCTTGAACACAGCAGCAAGGACGGTTCATTCTATACAGCGGCGAATTATCGGGATGGCGTGATCTATATTGAGGATACACGTTACAGTACTTCAAATCATGAATCTGCCCCTTCGGAAACAGACCTTCGCTGTCATCTCGCCACATCGGATATGGCAGCAGTACTTGCTCATGCGTATATCGTATACAGGGATATTCCCGTATACGCTGACTTTGCAGAACAGTGCCTTCAGACCTCGCTCCGTGCGTGGGACTGGATCAATGATCCGGCAAATGCACATAACACCTCCATCGGTGCAGCAAACCGCACCTATACCTTCAAGGAGGCAGATTTTGAACGAAGCCGTTTTCAGGCGGCAGGCACGATCTACCGTGCGCTTACGCTGAAGGGCGAGGATGCAGGCGAGTATGAGGAGTATCTGATTGCAAACTGCAATGCCGAAAGCGTGAATAACTGCTTCGTGGCTGCATCCATCGGTTACGGTCATGCCGGCAGATCCTTCCTTGGTTTCTTCCAGTATCTCTATGGAAATAAATCCCCTGCATCGGAGATTACGGACGTATTTGCAAAGTATGAAACATTCCGTGCAAGAATGCTGAAGTATGATACATGGGGACTGGAAACACCCGGCTGGGGCTTCTGGTGGGGTTCCAACAAGCAGGTTGCACAGACAGCAATGACGCTGATGCTGGGCGATCTGGCGACATACGGTGAGGTGCAGGAGGATGTACGGATGAGTATCGAAAATCATGTGCATTATCTGCTCGGTATCAATCCCCTGTCATTCAGCTACGTTTCCGGACACGGTGAAAACAGTGTCGAAAACATTTTCAGTGCCATCTATTCCAAGGACGCAAAGCTTGCTCCTTACCAGTGTCCGGCGGGATATTTCACCGAGGGTGCAAATGACAGCAATAATCCGCATCTTTCAAAGTTCACCGGCAAGTGCTATATCGACAGTGACGGCGAATGGACGACCAATGAGAATACCATCTATGGCAATGCGGCAATGATCTTCCTGACCTCGTCCATGATGTCCCAGAACGCACCGGAACAGGTACGCGGCGATGTCAACGCAGATGGAAGCTTCACCATTGCCGATGTTGTGATGCTCCAGAAATGGCTGCTCTGTGCAGGGAATATTACCGACTGGCAGGCTGGCGATCTGTGCGGGGATGACAGTCTCGATGCGTTTGACCTTTGCGTGATGAAAAGAGAACTCTTGAATCAATAAAAAATCACCCCACAAGGCGGAAGACCAAACGTCCGGCAGCCCTGTGGGGTATTGTTATATACATACTAGTTCACTGAACATTTCGTTCTCAAAAAAGTTCTTTCTGCCGATCTGCATACGATCTCCCAGCAGGACAAGCACAAATATACCGATGATAAACAGCTGCAAAAGATACAGCATATAGATCCTTATTTTCTTCATGATACTGCTCCGTTTCTGTCAGATTTCTTATGTAGTATAGCACTTGTATATGGAGTTTGTGTGTGGAAATAGAAAAACCGCCTGTGATTGTTAGTCACAAACGGCTATGTAATCTATGTTCAGTTCGACATATTGGAGTTTATAGGACTATTATATCCCAAAGTGTATTGCCCACTTGTTTCCTACAAGTGCTTTTTTCAAAAGATCTTTAAGTTCATTCAATTCTGCAACATCTTTGATAACATCTATAAATGCTTGTATAGATGTTGGTGGTATAAGGGTAATGCCTGTGTATGCTATTCCTTTTGCAGGAACATCGAGTGTATGCCAATAAAAATCTATATTGTTTAAGCTGAATAGACTTGATCACATCACTCCAACCCAACACTCTGACAGTGCTGATAAACTGTTCTCGAATTTCATAGTTCGGGATGAAAATTTCCTTTGTATCAAAATCATACGCAAGATACCCCAGATGGATCAGCAGTGTCAGCACATCATCCTGTACTTGGAATGTAACCATGTCATTCCTCCGTAATCTACATGTTTTTCTACATTATAGCATACAAATGTTAAAGTTTTGTTTACGTTCGATTGCTTTTGCAGAATGATATGATTATTTTTTAGCAAAGTACAATTCAAAATGGAACAACAAACACATTGAAACGTGTTGATTTCAAAGGATAAGGCAACGCCCTAATCAGCGTTGCCTTGACTTTTATACCAGACTTGTTTTCTGCAAAATCACTTTGCTGACTGCACCAAGCGAGGCAGCAAACAGGATACCGCCTGCGAGGCATAGAATCACATTCACAAATGTGGAGCTAAGAGGGCTGATCATAGACACCATCATAAACAGGAGCATACCGCCGATCAGATAAGTGATGCACATGCAAGCCATTGCAAAAGCACAGACAAGTGGCTGTACTGCGATACATTCATCACGGGGCTGACTGCCGACTTCGTATCCAATGTCGGCATACCACTCACCCTCGAACAGGATCCTGACTCGGGATTCGGGCACGCTTGTGATGCTGCGGCTGTTGGTGAGTATTACCTCTGCTGGGTGGGCAGGTCAAATAATTCGCATCCGATTGTGAGGGAGCTGAAGGTGATGTATTGACTTTTGATAGGAAATAGTATATAATAAAGAAAACCGAACAGGTCGGTAAATCGGAATTTGCAGGAGGATAGTATATTGCTAAAAAAATACAGATTTGGTTTTGATATTATGGGTTTAGTGCTTTTTCTGATTGTAATGATTCCAAATTTTATTTGGTTTGCTGTTCCTGCGCCAAATGACATTTTACGAAATGAATCGGAAACTGCCCTTGTTGATACGATAGGCTCGATTTGTCAAGTGTTATTTGTTAGCTTTCTCTGCGTTATCATAAACAAAGAAAAGAATAAACTACATTTTTCTCCGTTGATAATACTTACTGTTATCTGCATTATTCTATATTTTACAGGTTGGATTCTATACTATAACGGTATTACTAATTCGCTTGTGATAATAATTTTGACACTTTCGCCTTGCCTTGCATTTATCTTTTTTGCACTTGATAGAAAGAACATAATAGCTGTTGTTCCTGCTGTCTGTTTTACGATTTGTCATTTGATATATGGCGTAGTGAATTTTGTATTGTAAATTCTGATTTCACAACTAAATACCATCAACAACCGCCCGTGGTTCACACCACAGGCGGTCATTTTATACCCATTTAGAAAGGACTGATGAAAATGAAAGAAACCATCTGCACAGTTGCCGGACTGGTCGGCGGCTTCATCGCCACGCTGCAGCCGGCTTCATATCGTGGAGAATACCAGTTTAATGGGCACACGCATTGGCTGAATATCAAGGACGGCAAGACTGGCACAGTTGATGAGCTGAACACGATGCGGAACGCCTACAAGATGTGTCCGCTGTACATCCTGCCGCATTGGGCGGCGTTTAAGGCGAAGGTGGCGTATTATCTCAATGAGGAACAGATTTACCGTGTGCGCACATCATGGGATGATGCGAAGTCGCAGACTGGTGCGTTCAAGAGCCTTGATAATGCGAAGAAGTCCTGTAAGGCTGGCTATTCTGTGTTTGATGAGAATGGTGCGGCGGTGTTCACAGCTGAAAAGGCTCATAAAAAGGGCGATAAGGTGACGCTGAAGAATGCTGTGCTGTATGCTTCTTCTACTGCAAAGTCCGGTGTGAAGAAAACGGGTACATTCTATCTGTATGACGGTATGGAGGTTAATGGAAGGTATCGTATTACAACGAAGGCTGGTTATTGCGGCAGGACACCGATCGGCAAGTATGTGACTGGTTGGGTGGATAAGAAGGATATCTAAATAGCGACACCCCACAAGGCTGGCAGACTGGTTTGGTCTGCTTGCCGATGCCCAGCGGAAATGGCATCAACACGCCTCACCGAATGATGTTCGGTGTGCCTTGTGGGGTGTTTTTTTATTGTAAACGAATCGCAAACCGCATTCCATCTCCACTATCGGTAGGAGTGAACGAAAACGATAGTTTCAGTAAATTAAGCGACTGCTTGACGATATACAACCCCAATCCATTTGACAGCTGATTTCCATGCTTTCCGGAATACATCGGTTTCATCACCATTTGCAGTTCTTCTTCAGAAAGAGGCGTGCAGGTATTTTCGATATACAGGCAATTTTCTGCATAAAATATCCTTACCTCACCGCCGGAATCCGTGTAGTTTGCTGCATTGGAAAGTACATTCGATACTGCCTTTGCAAACAGATTCTTTGAAGTGGTAAACGTGATTCCTTCCGGAATCTGCACAGAATAGCGTATCTGCCGTGATTTCAATATCACTTTATACGGACGAAATTCCGATGTGATCAGCTGAAGCAGATCCACCGCCTCCGGCGATTCTTTATACACTGGAGACAGGCTGAGTGATTCCTTAGTAAGAATCATTGCTTTTTGCAGAAATTCACGGCACTCATTCAAATAACGCTCTTTCTCATTGCAATAAGGCGGAATTTCATAAATAATACCTTCAATCAACGCATTTGCAGATGCAAGCGGTGATTTCAATTCATGAGAAACATTGCGGAGAAAATCAATTTTCTGGTTTTCCGAATCAGAATAATCCTGTATTTTCTGTTCCAGATCAAGGATGGTTGAGCGAAGTTCTTCATACATACTGTTAATGTCATGGCTCATCTCTGCAAGCTCATCCTGTGATGTTGTTTGAATGAAAGCATCGGATTTCAGCTGTGTCATATCACGAAGCGTGTGCTGGATATTGCGGATGGGTTTTACGACATTTCTGGAGAAAAGCATTGCAAGGAAAAGCGAGAACAACACACACAGCAAACCGGCAATCGGGTATATGTTGATGATCACTGTTTTGGCTTCATTCAATGGCTGCAGCGGAATATCAATGACCAGATCACGGGTCACACCGCCCACTGTATATTGGTACTCTGATTCGATGCGTTCATGCCTGCCATTTTCATCTGCATCCACAGCGATTTCAAATGTATTTTCTGAAATCACATCATCGGATACCATATCCTGTACCACGGACATCCCGACATTTTCTGTTGCTTGAAAGAAAATGCTGCCATCAGCCTGATATACAGTCACATCCGCCTCATCATTCTGTGCGAATTCGCCGAGAATGACAAGTTCCTCCGCCTCATCCGCCGCTTGTTCAAGAGTGCTGATAAACGAGACCGCTTTTGTATCGTACTCCTTGATTTTGTATTGTCGATAGAATGCAGGAAGGAACAGGTACAACAACAGATAGGCAATACTTGTAATCAGCAGCAGCATCAACAATGAAACGCAGAACGTTTTGAAAAAGAAGTTATTTTTGATTCGCTTCAAATTGCATTCCTCACATATTCAGACGATAGCCGATTCCCTTGACTGTCACAATGAGCGAGGAATCCAGCTTTTTACGAATGTTCTTGATGTGTGTATCAATGGCACGATCATCTGCACCGTAATCACAGCCCCAGAGATTGGTGATGATCGCTTCCCTTGTCACCGCATTGCCATTGTTGTCAAACAAAAATCGAATGATACCCATTTCTTTATTGGTCAGACTGATTTCTGTACCAGTCTGATCTGTGACGATATATTTATTGAAATCGAAAACATAATCTCCGATTCTGAAGATGCTTTTCGCACCATAAATGCGTTCTACAAAGGCATTGACACGTTTGGTCATCACCAATGGTGAAACAGGCTTATCTACATACTCATCTGCTTTGAGTTCAAAGGTATTCAGTTTGGTATAATCGTCATCTAAAGCTGTCAGAACGATGACAGGAACATTGCTGATCAGACGGATATTATGTAAAAAATCCAGTCCGCTGCCATCTGGCAGCATGACATCGAGAATGACAAGGTCAATCGTCGGATCGAATCGCTGTTCTGCTTCTTGCAGATCATAGGCTGAAATCACAGTATAGCCCTCTTTTCGCAGAAAACCTGCAAGCACATCGTTCTGAATTCTGTCATCCTCCACGATCAGAATGGTGATCCCTTCCATTGCATCACACTCCTTTCATAGTATGATTATAGCATAATACGCATCAAAACGCAAGTGATCGGTTACGGAATGACGATCTCCTGTGAGATGCCGTTTTCTTCGCCGTCCGCATCCTCATCCACGACAACCTGTTCTATCACTTCTTCGACGATTTCTTCTGTGATCGAATCAGCCTGTTCCATTTCAGCTGTCCCCTCTGTACTTGAAGTGGATTCGCTGCTTTCGGGCAATTCGCACCCAGTCAAAGCACAAAGTGTCAGCATACCTGCCAGCATTGCCAGTACCATTCTTGTTTTCTTCATGATTATTACCTCGTTTCTTTATGTTGTTTGATTTTTTCCGTCCTTGATCCAGACGGTTCGTTCACACATTGCAGCAATGCCAGGATCATGCGTAACGATGACAATTGTATTTCCCTGATCATGCAGCTTCCGGAACACCTGCATGATCTTACTGCCGTTTTCTTCATCCAACGCACCGGTTGGTTCATCGGCAAGAATAAGCTTTGGTTTCGCAATGACTGCACGGGCAATCGCTGTTCGCTGTGCTTCGCCGCCGGAAAGCTCTTTCGGGTATTTTGAGAGCAAAGCACTGATACCAAGTTTCTCCGCCATGTCCCGCACTCTTTTGTCAATTTCGGATTTTGACAGCTTTTGCAGCTTCAGCGGGATCGCAATATTATTGTAAACAGTATAATCATCCACCAGCGCAAAATGCTGGAATACAACGCCAATGTTTTCCCGACGAAAGTGCGTCATATGATCCCCTGCCACCTTTGTCATATCCTTTCCCTCAAACAGATATGTTCCTCCGCTGGGCTTGTCAATGCCGGCGATGATATTCAGTACTGTCGATTTACCAGAGCCGGAACGCCCCATAATTGCAAGCATTTCTCCTTGCCGGATTGTCATATCAAAGCTTCTGACGGCAGGAATATTCTTCTTTGCACCATAATACTTCGAAATATAGTGCAGATTGATCAATTCCATGTGATACCTCCTATTCGTGTTCCCGCAGTACTGTACTGATGTGCAGTCTGCGAATTTTACATACACCAAAACATCCGATCATTGCCAGGAGAATTCCTTCGATTGTCAGAATGACTAAAAGAGAATACTGGCTTAATCCAAAATCGAACCAGACGCTGTTTCTTAATGCGTATTTCATGATAAAGAAGAGTATCGCTGACAACACAAACATCAAGAATGTTGGGGCAACAATCAGAACAAAGATCTGCCCTGTCGTGATGCCGTTCAGCATCAGAATACAGTATTTTTTCTGGTTCTGTAAAATGCGGTAGTACGACTGTATACATATCATAATGACGATCATCAGCACAATAAACACTGTAATCATCGTACTTGCCACAGTATCCTCATGTGCGTGCCGGAGATAATCCTCATATCCCTCACTCTCCTCAAACAGATACAGCTCTGAAAATCCCATTTCACGGAATAGCTTCATGATTTTGGCTTTCACATTCTGATATTCCGACTGTTCACACAGGATACGGGTATTCTCAATCTTAAATGAATCATAGGATGCGTGTGTAAAATCGTCATAGTATCCATCTGCCTGCAATCCATTGTAGCTTGTTTCTACAGCAGGAATTACCATGTATCTGTCAAGAATCTGCTTCATGGTATTGTTATCATAGAAATAGCTTCCCTCGCTGAAAAAACCAATCACCTCCATCGTAACTGTCTGAATCGTCCCCAGGTGTGCATTTTCAATCCTGTCGCCCACTTCATACAATTCACGATAATCATTGCCTAGAAGAGCCGGCAGCACGATTTGCTCCGGCGATGACACAATGAAATCCTCCGGTGTAAATGCACGTCCCTCCTCAATGGAAACACCGAATTCACTGCAAAACAGCCGGTCTGCATAAAATGCCTTGAGTGCGAGATAGTCATCGTAATCAATCATTGTACCTGTTTCATAACCAACACGGAATTCTTCCTTGTATGCCGGAAAATCTTCTGTATTGTATTCCGGATCATTAGGGTCAAAAAAATCAATTAGATTCTCTTTTGTATAGCGAAACGTAAAGGAATCATCCGCGTTCAATGCCTCAAACAAAGCTTTGACGTTTCCTGCATTCTGATTTCCAAATACCCGATTGAAGCTGTCGCTGTCACCATCCATTGTAATTTTGAATGCCGCTTTCTCTCCATAAGTATTCTCTGCTGCTGTACTTTCCGCCGCCTCCTGTATGCTGCACGTCAGACTTGCATTGATTCCGACACAGGCACAGGTAAACGCCAGAACAGAAAGTGTAAAAATCAGCTTGTGTTCCCGAAATAGATTGCGAATCTCCTGCATGATCAGTTCCAACATATTTGACACCTCCGTTTATGGCAACACCGCACAAAGGACAGTGCGTCAGATGTGCAGCAAATTTTTCGGCAGATTGTTCAATGACGATGACGCAATACTGTATGTATTGCTAAGAGGAATTGGGCAAGATGCCGGAAAAGATGCAAACAGATGACGTGCTGAGCCGTCAGGCGGTCTTTGTGCGGTGTTGCCTCATATACCCTTCAGCACACTGCTGATATCGACAGTGCTGCTCAAACGGGTAATGTAATAGGTATTGCATAAACCGATCGCCATGAGAACCAATCCCATCATCAGATAATGCCAGCCATTGATACCGCTTTCACGGAATACCGAAATTGGAACAAAAGCTGTCAACAGCTGCATTGCAATAACAATGAGAAGGATCGCTGCAATCGTAATGAGTGCCATGATTTTCCCATAATAGAAGAACAAATCCCGTTTCGTCATTCCACAGAGCTTTTTGACTGCAATGGTGTAACGCTGCCCGGCAATCAGAAATATCGTAGTGATGACAAGACAAAGAATCGCTGAGATATTGCAGAATACGAAGAGTGTCGTGAAATATCTGCCAAGCTCCCGTGAAGTCATCAGTTCAAATGCAATTTCTGTTACCGTGAAACGATTTGCAATATTCGATTTCATTTGTGCAATCACAGCGTTCACGGTATTACGTTCCTTTGCGTCCACATAGTAGATTCCACCTGTCTGACTGATGTTGGCATCCAATGCGGTCAGATTCAGAAATGCTGCACGATCTGCGATATTTCCTTGTTCACCAAATATACCAATGACCTCATATTCCGCATTATCATACAGATAAAATCGTTTCCCATCATGTTCCACTGTTTCCGGAAGAATCGCAGTACCAACCACAGCAGTCATTGTTCCGTTCGCATAATCATCAGCACGAAAGAACCTTCCATCTGAAATAAGGGAAGAAAAGTCAAATACATCCGATGTTCCATACACACCTCTGACTGCTGCTTTTTCGCTGTTGGAGAGGTAACGGTATACCATATAATCAGAATCAGAGATCACAGGAATGGAAAACGAGACAGGCTCATTCAATTGGTGGCTGGACATCTGGAGTCCACAGACGTTTTCACTGAACATTTCGTTCTCAAAAAAGTTCTTTCTGCCGATCTGCATACGATCT
>CALGTT010000419.1 GCA_937901485.1 uncultured Ruminococcus sp. | reverse complement strand
ATAAAGCATTTCCGGATGTGCCGCGATCTGCTCCAGCACGCATTCAATGATCTGTGCCTCCAGCTCGCGCCGTTCGGTGTTCACTGCATTCAGCTCCTCCGCCATGCGCTGTGCGGCTCTCGGATCTTCTTCCAGCAGCAGCTCGACAGCAAGCTTCGGAGAACGCAGTCTGCCGGCGGCATTGATGCGCGGCGTGATGCCGAACGCAATATTGGAAGCCGTCAGCTCCTTGCCCGAAAGTCCGCTGATCTCGCGCAGTGCACGCAGTCCGGCGCGTTCCGTGTTTTCAAGATACTGCAAGCCCATCTGCACAAGGTAGCGGTTCTCGCCGGTCAGCGAAACCACATCCGCGATCGTGGCGATCGCCGCAAGATCACCGAACTGCTCTAGTGCCATGTCCACATCCCCCTCATTGAGAGCCGCAACCAGCAGCAGGGCAATGCCTGCGCCGCAGTAAAGGCGGAACGGGGAGTAGTTGTCCGCACAGTGCGGATCGACAATGGCAGCCGCACGCGGCAGCGTGCTTCCGGGCTGGTGATGGTCGGTGATAACCAGTTCCATGCCCAGCTCCGCGATCAGCTCCGCTTCGGCAATCGCGGAAATGCCGTTGTCCACGGTGACGATCAGCTCCACGCCGTCCTCGTGCATTTCGCGGACTGCATTTTCATTGAGTCCATAGCCCTCACTGCGTTCCGGAATCCTCCATGTCACATCCGCGCCGGTTTCCATCAGGAACGAATAGAGGATGACCGTTGCAGTCACGCCGTCGCAGTCATAGTCGCCGTACACACAGATGCGCTTTCCGGCATCAACGGCGGCATTGATACAGTCGGCTGCCTCCTGCATATCACGCAGCAGAAACGGGTCGCTCAACTGCTGACAGCCAATCAATTCCCCAGCCTGTGCTACATCAATACAGCCGCGTGACGCGAGAACCATACAAGACAGGGCGGACAAATCGCTCCGGCTCCGGAGCGTCCGCACAACGTCCGGACGCGGCTTATTGATAATCCATTTTTTCATAAACTCCCTCCGATTCTCAAAGGATAGATTCTATTATATTATAGCACTTTTTTTATCAGATTGCAATAGGTTTATGATAATTTTACACGCAGATTGATTTTCTGAAAA
>CALGTT010000418.1 GCA_937901485.1 uncultured Ruminococcus sp. | reverse complement strand
GCACAGCGGCTGTATTTCAGCTGTGCAAGCTCCAGAATTTCGTTTCTTGTGCGGTCGTAATCTGGATTTGCCGCATCCATCTTGTGGCGGAGCTCATTCTCCCTACGGATGATCTCCGCATCCGTCGAATACTGGTTGCCGCTTGTGCCGTCAGGCACATAAGGCAACAAATCACCAGCGGCGGTTCGCCGCCCGCCATTTTCCAACAAGCTGGGGTTGGCGATGGCGGAGTTCAGCACTGTCAGCACAGCACCTGTCAGCATCTGGTCGGTCAGCTGAAAACTGAACCGATAGCAACCGGAATTCCGACAGTCCCACAGCTCATTTTTGCGGAACAGCTTTCCGCCGCACTCCCTGCAAACCGCAAGATTCCGCATAATTTTCATGTCATCCGGCAGTACACAGAGAGAAGTTGCCTTCCGGCTTTTCTTCTCATTCACCGCACGGAACATCTCCTCGGAAATAAGCTGCGGAAATTTGTCCGTGCCGAGATACTTCTCATTTTCGAGAATCCGCTTGACCATGTTCTTGTTCCACACAGCACCCTCACTGTAGGGGACTTCCATGCGTTTTGCGATGTCCAACAGGCTGTGACCTGCCAGATAATCGCTGAAAATTGTGACAACTGCGAGGACTTCGGTTGGGTTGGTTGTGATCTCCCCGTTTTGCATCATGTAGCCGAAGGGGATTGTTCTGTTCTTTGTCATTTTCTTCACCTACCTGTTTTTCTCACATCATATCACAATTTTCCGCAGAAGTCCATTCATCAACACCAACAAAAATGCTCTGTGATTTTTAGTCACAGAGCATCATAATTATCTTTCATCAAGTAATTTTTCATAATCCCGTCCGCCGTAAATAACACGGGCAACTGTAATTCGTTTTTTCTCCTCGTCCACCCAGTAGAACAGGATGTATTTCTTTACTATCAGCTTGCGGTATTCATGTTTAAGCGGTCGAAGCGGCGTATAGACTGCACATCTGTACGGCATATCTGCAAGGGCATCCGCTGCCGTTACCATTTCCTCCGCAAGTGCTTCTGCCGCATCCGGATTAGCAAGCTTTACGCCGATATACGATGCAATTTCAATCATATCACGCATAGCGATCGGCAAATACTCCAATGTATACATCATTCACCTCGTGCTGCGGCTTTCATCGCCATCAGAACATCCTTGGATGAAAAACGTTCATTGGTTGCCTCTGCTTCTCGCTCTGCTTCAACAAGCTTTGCATAAACATCGCTCTCAAATTGCATTTTTTCGTAAGCCTCCATGCTCATCACCACCATATCTCCGTAGCCATTCTTGGTCAGAAAAACGGGCTGTGCTGTTTCATGCACAGTTCTGGAAATATCTGCAAAATTATTTCTCAGATCTGAAACCGGTCGAATCATATTCATAGCCGCACCTCCTATTACTCATATTTTATCATAATTATGCTAAAATGTCAATAGCAATTATATCCTTTCCGTCAATTTCAGTCCACCGATCAGATGGAATTCCAGCTCGTTCCGGCTGATCACCACAATCTTCTCCACGATACTTTCAAACGCATCCGGCTCAAAATAGACCGTCAGTTCCTGTCTTTTTGCGAAGAAATCCGTCAGCATTTCGATCTGATCTAGGGTTTCGTCCTCATCACCGGACTGCGTGAGTCGCTTGAGTTCTCGCTGTAAACGGGAGATTTTCGTGTTCAGTTCGGCGGTCTGCGTCTGGAACTTTGCTTCATCGAGAAAGCCTTTGGTTTTCAGTCGGGCGAGAACGTGCTGTTGCTCTCGCAGTTTGGCGATTTCTTCGTAGATTTAATTATAACTAAAAAACATATTTTTAATCTTTTCGTTATCATCAAACCAAATTAAAAGAACGTGTTCATCTTCCATATTTTCACAATACTTATACGACATTCCATCAACTATACTTGGTTCTCCAAATGCTAATTCTGCTTCTTCACGACTTGCCCCAAGACCAATTCCGTTAATCGTAAGAGCATTTGTAAATTCTTCATCCATGTAGTCTTCTACCGTGCCTATCTTCTTTACTTCTTTCAGCCGATCATTGCCATCAACTGATTCATCTGTAAAAGCAACCGCAAAAGACATGATTCCATTATATTCAACGCATGTACTATCGCCTACAAAACTATATTTTTCTCCAAGATTGTCAACAGTAAATGGATTCTCAATTGTATTTCCATTAATTCGAATTGTTTTGGCAAGTTCTTGCACTGTCCAGCCGCCCTCGGGAATTAATTGTATCTCATATGTGATACTCGAACTAACAGGATTTGTTTTTACTTCACTTTTACACCCTGTCAGCAAATTACAAAGTAGCACTGCTACTATCAATACAGCATATTTTTTCAAAGCATCCATCCTCGTTCGTTTTTCAAATCTTCTATAATTTCGTTAGAAGAGCTTTCTAATAATTCTGCAAAATGAATTCCTAAAATAGCAAATAGTACAACTTGAGAAGTGTAAGCTTTAGTAGATGCAACAGCAATTTCAGGACCTGCATGTGTATAAATTGTGTAATTGGCTTCTCTTGTAATAGAACTTCCTATAACATTTGAAATTGCAAGTGTTTTAGCTCCTTTTGATTTAGCAAGCTTTAATGCAGCAATAGTATCTGCAGTTTCACCAGATTGACTTACATAAATACATAAAGTTTTTTCATCTATAATTGGATCTCTATATCTGAATTCAGATGCTATATCAACTTCAGTAGGAATTTTGCATAATTTTTCAATTATATTTTTACCAACTAAACCAGCATGCATTGCAGTTCCACAAGCTACTATGAAAATTTTGTTGATAGATTTCAAGTATTCTGCAGTGATGTTTAAATCATCAAAATTGCATTTTTCATTTAATTTTAATCTAGAACCGATTGTTTCTCTAATTGAATTAGGTTGTTCATGAATTTCTTTTAACATA
>CALGTT010000417.1 GCA_937901485.1 uncultured Ruminococcus sp. | reverse complement strand
GAATGTGGGAAGAGTGATTACAACGCCGAGTGATGCTGCGAGTGAAATTCTGTCACAGCTTGATAAATTTACACTGGAGAAACAGTTACCCGAATGCATAAAGAAACTGCCGTTTCACATCCCGAAGGACACAAAACGGCAGTATAACGCTGTATTTGATTTTGTTTTCCAAAGCGGCAGTCACACAGTTCTGATCAAACTTCCCGAATCGCTTGACTGGCACTGCACGAAGCAGGAGCTTGATACGCTGCTTGACAGTGTTACTAACTACTGCGGTGCGTTCTATGAAGCGGAGATCTGTGTTGTGAGCTTCAACAGATTCAGTAATTACTGTGTGAAGCAGGCGGGGAAATTGGATAATTTGCATTTGGTGATTGCATAGATTATGAAAGATAATCATTCGATTCACTTTGAAGAAAGAATGCACCGTTTCAATTTCCGCTGCACAAATCAATGCTTCTGACCGCATCTCTGACCTTCAGCACAAAAGCAGGAGATACGGAAAGTTCATCAATTCCCATACGCAGGAAGGTTTCCGTGAGACTCGTATCCGCAGCAAGTTCTCCGCAGATGCCGATCCATTTTCCGTGCCTGTGTGCATTCTCCGCTGCCATTTCAATCAGGCGCAGAACAGCTTCATGATGCACATCGCAGAACCGATCCATTGCAGGATTCTGTCGGTCGCAGGCGAGTGTGTACTGCGTCAGATCATTTGTGCCGACGCTGAAGAAATCCACCATCGGGGCGAGTCGGTCGCTGATGAGTGCCGCTGCCGGTGTTTCGATCATAATGCCAAGCTCCGTGTCCTCCGCATATTCGATGCCGTCCTTTTGCAGCTCTGCTTTGACTGCATTACAAAGGGAGAGGATTTCCTCCAGTTCCCATACATTCGCAATCATCGGGAACATGATGCCGAGGCTGCCGAATACCGATGCTCTGAACAATGCTCTCAGCTGTGTCCGGAACACCTCCGGGCGATTCAGACAAAGACGTATCGCACGAATACCGAGTGCGGGATTTTCTTCTTTTGGCATGTGGAAGTATTCACACTGCTTATCCGCACCAATATCCAATGTGCGGATGATAACTTTTTTTCCAGCCATGCTTTCCAGTACACGCTTATAAATCCGGAACTGTTCCTCCTCGGTCGGGTAATCCGAGTTTTCCAGATAGAGAAATTCACTTCGGAAAAG
The DNA here is from genome assembly GCA_937901485.1 of uncultured Ruminococcus sp. Taxonomy (GTDB): domain Bacteria; phylum Bacillota; class Clostridia; order Oscillospirales; family Ruminococcaceae; genus UBA3855. The sequence continues at coordinate 1,742 of CALGTT010000417.1, read as the reverse complement.
ACCGATACCCCCTGCGTCATTCAGCAGTACTGCACCGATATTGTCCACACTGCCGATATTCGCATAGATGTTGATTTTTCTGCCGTCAAGCGTGATATTTTCCTTGCCCTTGAGCTTCTGGAGCAGTTCCTTTTTCTCAAGCTCCTCCGCACGTTTCTGTTCCGCCGCTGCAATCGTTTCCGCATCCGGATGCAGGATGAATTCGCCAGTAAAGCCATTCACCACAGCGGGATCGCCGTCCCTGATTTCGGAGAGGAATGCTTCGCCCACGCCGATAATTGCGGGAATGTTCATATTTCTTGCCAGAATTGCCGTGTGGGAATTGGAAGAACCATGTGCCGTGACGAATGCCAGTACCTTGTCTTTGTCAAGCGTGACTGTTTCACTGGGGGCTAAGTCATCCGCACAGATGATCACCGGTTCGTCCGACTGTGCTTCAGTGCTGCCGCCATTTGTCAGACAGGCGATGATACGGTTGGAAATATCCCGTACATCGGCGGATCTTGCCTGCATATAGGCATCGTCCATTGCTGCGAACATCTCCGCAAAATTATCTCCCGTGATTGCAACAGCATATTCCGCATTGACATTCTGGGCTGTGATCATTTCTGTGATGGCATCGTTATAATCTTCATCCTCCACCATCATCATGTGAATTTCAAAGATCGCCGCATTCGCTTCGCCGACTTCACGGAGTGCCTTTTCGTAAATCTCCTGAAGCTGTGCGATAGCTGCCGACTTGGCATCTTCAAGCCGTTTCAGTTCTCCTTCGGTATCCTCGATCTTTTCACGTCTGACCTGTACATCCTGCCGCTTGAACACGGAAATTTTTCCGATAGCGACTGCACCATATACGCCCTTGCCCTGATACTTTAACATAGTTCCACCATCCTGTCCTTGTCTGAACGATAGCCTGTGTTTACAGATTTGCTGCAAAAAAGTCCTGCATTGCCTTTTCAGATGCCGCCTCATCACCGCCATTGATGTTCACAGTGACGGTGTTGCCGCACTTGATGCCGAGCCCCATGAGTGCCATCAGCTTTGTTGCCGCAGCGGACTTTTCACCGCATGTAATGGTGATCTCGCTGTCGAGTGTCTTGGCGGTCTTTGCCAGCATACCTGCCGGTCTTGCGTGGATGCCCAGTTCGTCCTTGATGGTGTAAGTAAATGTTCTCATAGTGATTCTCCTTTTCATAAATGATAGTTTCATTTTTATCTAGAATATTAATGATTTCGTAAATATCGATATTTTTTTCACGTCCTCTAATAGGAACAGAACTTATTTTTATCACATCTAAAATGTCTTTCGCATATTCATAAGTTGTTTCACTTATCAAAATCTGAGTATTGAATTGTCGATTTTGAGCCTCAATACGACTAGCAACATTAACGGTGTCACCAATAACGGTGTATTCAAGATGATCAGGAGTGCCAATATTTCCAATAAATGCTTCGCCTGAAGCAATTCCAATTCCAATTTCAATTTTTGGTTTTCCTTCATCCATCCATTTATCTTGAAGATGTTTCACCTTTTTGAGCATTTTCATAGCACATTTAACAGCATCCAATGCATGATTTTTGCTTTTTTTATTTGCATTTTGTCAACAAAACTTTACATTTTGAAAAAAGTTCTGTATTTCATTAAATAAAGCTAAAATACGTGCCATTCGCATTAGACGATAACGTACCCGAACTCAATTCTTTCCAAGTCTTATTGTCCACTCTATATTTGATACATCCAT
>CALGTT010000416.1 GCA_937901485.1 uncultured Ruminococcus sp. | reverse complement strand
TGGATACCGCAGAGTCGCCGAATGTCTTCTCCGTCTTTACTCTCAACACTCCGGAAAGGTTGATGCATCCGGACATGACCGCATCCCCGGTCTTCACACTGACCGGAACGGATTCGCCCGTCATTGCGGAGGTATCCAACGTACTTTCGCCCTTTTTCACGATGCCATCCACCGGAATGCGGTCACCTGCCCGAACCATGATCCGATCGCCGACTGCAATTTCCTCGGCAGGAACGGTTTCCGTTCCGTGTTCGGTGATGCGCTGTGCGGTTTCCGGACGCATGTCGATCGCCTCCATCACGGATTTGCGGCTGCGCTCCACGGCGATGTGCTCGAACAGCTCACCGATGCGGAAAAACAGCATGACTCCTGCCGCTTCCTCCCAGTGACCGACGCAGAGTGCGCCGATGGATGCAATGCTCATAAGGAAGTTTTCGTCGAAGATCTGCCCTTTTCCGATGCTTTTCACGGAACTGCACAGCACCTCCCAGCCCATGATGAGATAGGCAGCAAGGAGCAAAATGCGGGACAGAAACAGCACATGGAGCAAATGCTCTGCCAGAAGTCCGAACACGAACAGCACCGCACCGACCGCAAGACGAACGACCTCTCCCCTGCCCTCCGCGTGGCTGTCGTGGGAATGGTCGTGGCAGTGCTCGTGCGCGTGGTCGTGTGCCGGATGCGAATATCCGCCGGACTCGCGGAAGATCACACCCTCCTCCACGCTGTCTGCGATCTGCTGAATGCGCTCCAGCAAACCGTCCGCATGTTCTGCCTGTATATGGAGCTTTTTGGTCGGCAGAGAAAGGCTCGCGGACTGTACGCCCTCCATATTCTGAATCTTCTCCTCGATCACGCCGGCGCAGTGTGGGCAATCCAGATTTTCAATCTCATATACGATCTTCATAGGAACACCTCGTTTTAGATTTGAATATTTGAACGTTCGTTCAAGTGTATTATAACACAGAACAACGTGGTTGTCAATAGGAAAATGGAAATTTTTCAAAAAAAATCCGGCTTGCAGGATGCAAACCGGTTTTTTCGCGATTATTCGATGATCTCATAGATGCCCCACTGCCAGCAGAGCTTTGTACCGATGTCACAGCCGAACGGGAGCAGAGCCATTGCGATGGGCATGATCTCGTCACTCTCGATATCGGTGCGGCGAAGCTGGGCATAATCGCCCTGAATATCGGCAACTACATAGTAATACGGTCCCATAGTTTCCTCCTGTTATTGTTCTGCGGCAACGCGTTTGAGTTCTTCCCTTGCATTTTCAAGCATGAGTGCGCTGGGATTGTCGCCGCCCATGATGCGTGCGATCTCCTCCGTCCTGCCTTCAAAGTCGAGCAGGTGCACCTGTGTGACGGTGCGGTCGTTCTCGGTATGCTTTTCGATCATATAGTGAGTGTCCGCCATGACCGCGATCTGGGAAAGATGCGTCACGCAGAGCACCTGACGGCTGCGGCTGATCTCGCGCAGTTTAATGCCGATTTTCTGCGCCGCCTTGC
>CALGTT010000415.1 GCA_937901485.1 uncultured Ruminococcus sp. | reverse complement strand
AGAGCTTAATATTTCGCTGCACTCAAGAGCAGTCTTGGGTGTTGGTCGTGTTGAGATGTGCGGTGTTCCTGCCAACAGACTGGAAGAGTTTGTGGAGAAAAATTTGGGAATGGACTGGAAATGATGTTGATGATCATCGGGAAAGCCGCGATGAAGATCAGGAACACAGCACCGATGGTCGTGATCTTGCGCAGGATGCGAGCAATATACTCAGCCGTGGGCTTGCCGGGGCGGATACCGGGGATAAAGCCGCCCTGCTGCATGAGGTTGTTGGAAACCTCTACGGGGTTAAAGGATATGGAAATATAGAAATAAGCGAATGCGATTATAAGAACAAAGAGGAGTATGATGTAGAGTGCGCTGTCTGCGTCAAACAGCTCCAGCGCCGCTACACAGTGTGCCGTGGTGTGAATCGTGTGATGCGTGCCGACAACATGTCCCAGAGCTTTCTGGGCGAGGCACATGATGGTGAGTACGCGCTGAGAAGATATACGCGTATTGTGAATGTATCTTTATAACATTTCGGGCTTTTGCAGTGATGCAAAAGCCCTGTTTTTATGAATCCGATGTGATAAGTCCATGCTGTCCCTCCGCGTCCCGATACTGCTTCGGTGTCATGCCGCAGTACTTCCGGAACACACTGATAAAAGCACTCTGGGACGAAAAGCCAAGCGCAAGGGCGATCTCCAGATAGGTGAAATCTGAATAGCGAAGCATGTTCTTTGTCGTTTCAATTTTGGCACGAAGTACAAAATCCTTGATGGTCGCGCCTGTTTCTTTCAGAAAAAGCTTGGACAGATACGTCGGACTAAGACCGGTTACTTCCGCAAGCTCTGACACGGTCAGCTTTTCATGGAGATGCTCATAGATATAGTCAATGCATCGCCGGATATGGAAAGAAAACACATTGTTCTTGCGCAGGGCACGCATCCGTGCGGCATAATCCGCTGCCATTTCCTCAAACAGATCAATGATCTCATCCGGCGAGGTACATCTGTCCGCACGGCGGATGTAAATATCACCGAGCGTGTAGGCTTCATCGTGTCCGAGTCCCCCGTCCACACAAAGCCTGCCGATCACAGCAATTGCGGTCACAAAATGATAGATGGCATTGCGCAGCGGATCATCCGAAAGCTGTCCCTTGCCCGACCAGAAATCCTTGCGCAGCTCTGCAAAATTCCGGTGCACCTGCTCAACATCCCCCGCGCGGATCACCATATAATTGCGCAGTTCATTCTGAAAGGTCGTACGCGTGAAGCCGTCGAGCTTCTGCACATAGAGCCTGTAATTCAGATCACGATTGGTATTCATTGCTACCGCCTCCATGCCTGTATTGTACCACACTTTTGTTATAAATGCAAGTCTTTTGATATAAAAACATCTGGATTTTCAGTATAATATAGGCAAAGGAGGGTTTTTATATGGCACAGACCTATGATCTTACAAAAGGAAACGTCACACCGCTGATCCTGCGGTTTTACATTCCGATGTTCTTCACCAACCTGCTCCAGCAGCTCTACAGCATCGCGGATACCATCATTGTCGGGAAAGGACTCGGCGACAATGCACTTGCCGCTGTGGGCAATATGTCCTCGCTGACATTCCTCATTATCGGCTTTTCACTTGGTATGGCAAATGGCTTTACCGTGCTGACCGCCCATAGTTACGGTGCGGGCGATTATGCAAGGATGCGGAAAACCATTGCGTCCTCCATCCTGCTCGCCGGCGGCATCGGAACTCTGCTGACGGTGCTGAGTATCGTCTTTCTGCGTGATGTCCTGATCGCCATGCAGACCTCGGAGCTGATCCTCGCAGACAGCCTGCGCTATGGTTATATCATCTTCGGCGGACTCGCGGCAAACATTGCCTACAACCTGTGCGCATGTATTCTTCGTGCACTTGGCGACAGCCGCACACCGTTCTATGCGATCATCACTTCTACCATTGTCAATGTGGTGTTCAACTGCATTTTCATCTTCGGACTGCACATGGGTGTGGAGGGTGCTGCAATCGCAACGATCTTCTCGCAGATCATGTCCGCCTTCATCTGCCTGTGCAAGCTCCGGAAAATTGAGATCGTCCGCCTGACAGCTGCGGATTTCAAGGCAGATCTCAGCATGATGCTGGAGCTTCTGAAAAACGGCATTCCGATGGCGTGCATGAATTCAATCACCGCAGTTGGCTGCATGGTGGTGCAGTATTTTGTCAACGGACTGGGCGTTGCCTATACGTCGGCATATTCCGCTTGCAGCCGTTACATCAACCTGTTCATGCAGCCGGCATGTACGGCAGGCTTTACGATGTCTTCCTTTACCAGCCAGAATTACGGCGCAGGCAAATACAGCCGCATCCGTGAGGGACTGCATGTCTGCCTGATGATCGCGCTGATCTCCTACATCCTGCTTGGTTCAGTGATGGTGTTCTTCCCCCGTCAGCTTGCGTCCCTGATGCTCAGCGGCGAGGAATCCATTGCACTGACGATGCAGTTCCTGCCCATCTGCGGCGTTACGCTGTGCGGCGTGGATTTTCTGTTCGTCTATCGCAGCGGCGTACAGGGTATGGGCAAGCCGTTCATTCCGATGTGCTCCGGTATTGTGGAGATGGTCATGCGCATTGCAGTCATCGTCCTGATGATTCCGGAGGTCGGTTTCCGTGCAACTGCCTATGCAGAAACCGTAGCGTGGTTCGGTGCACTGCTCCTGAATTACACCGCATTCCAGTTCCTGCTGGAGTCCCTCAAGGACTACGACGATGCCTTCAAGCGTTATGT
>CALGTT010000414.1 GCA_937901485.1 uncultured Ruminococcus sp. | reverse complement strand
CTTCAGAATCGTACATAACGTAGCGGAGGGGGGCTTCGCCTTCGCCGGACATGAAGCCATAATACGAAAAGATTTCTTCATCAGCAGCACTGATGTACCAATCGCCGTTTGCCTGTTGTCTGACTGCCTTCACGTTACAGCCGGACATGTTCTGCGTCTCCAGAGATGCCATACGAACCATCTCATCAGTTTCCGGCAGATTATTCGTGAAAAGGCTGTATTCTGTCAGAGTATCAATATCATCCTCCACCCAGAGAATTGCACATTCCTTCTCCGTAACATCCCGTGCCGGAATGTACCAGCTGTTTTTCGCTGTATTGACATACATACAATATTCGTCCGAAAAATCTGTCCGGTTGCAGTCATAGATCAGGATCTTGGTATCATATGCAGTTTCCTTCCCTTCAAACGTATAGGAACCTTGCTCCTTGCCATAAGCAACAACAGCATGGGAGAATTGCTCTGCCGGAATCGTGTAGCAAAGCAAAGTCGGGTAACCGTCAGAAAGACTGTTCAACAGATCCTGAAGCTTCTTATTTTCAGTTTGATAAGCGAAATAGGTGTCAATCCGGTCCTTGATCAGGCTATTTCTCTGCAGCAGTGAGTGATAATTGATCAGTGATTTCACATGATCGTCCATAACAACACCCTGCAGATGTTCCTCACCCTCTTCCAGCATGGAAGGGTGGATCACGCCGTAGCAGTTATACATTGCCAGCATTGAAAGACCGAAACAGGAAGCATTGTAACGAGGTTTATACATTTCAAATTCCATATTATCGGCTTCAATATTGCTGTGCTGCCGCATTTTTTCGAGCATCAGACTGCGGTGTTCATCCTCCATCCAGTAAATTCGGGTTTGCTTGTCAATGAAGTATTCCACTCTGTTCGGGAAACCCCAGTTGTCCTCGTTTTCAATGAATGTGGGGGTACGGGGGGTGGTAGTGGTTTCTGTTGTAGTTTCAGTGGCAGTGGTGGTTGTAGTAGATGTCGTTGTACTGGTGGTTGTTGAGGTCGTGGTAGATGTCGTTGTGCTGGTTGTTGTTGAAGTTGTAGTAGATGTTGTCGTGCTGGTTGTTATGGTGTTGGATGTCGTTGTACTGGTGGTTGTCGAGGTTGTGGTGGATGTTGTTTCAGGTTCAGTTGTTGTTTCTTCTGGTTCGTCATCAAGGGCTACAAAATTTCTGCCATATTTTTCAGCATAGGTCTGGGCAGTAGAACCGGGATAGCCGTAGATGGTGGTTGCAGCGGGAATAGTCATTTCTGAATCGTATACTAAGCAAAATGCATTGTATAATGTGATACTTTCTAAAGAATCGCATCCACTAAATGCATCTTCTCCAAGATCAATCACATTATCAGGAATAATAATATTGGTTAAACCTTTACAATCATTAAACGCTCCCCAGCCAACAACACACACGCTATCCAAAAGAGAATAATCCCCTTGTCTTCCACCAGGGTATTCTATTATTTCTGAAACATCTTTTGAAAATAAAACACCATCAATATCCATGTAATCCAGATTTTTATCATTTACATTAAATTCAATTAATGCGTCACATCCATTAAATGCTCCATTATCAATAGAAGTTACAGTACTGGGAATTTCAATGCTAGTTATTGCATGACAACCAGCAAATGCACCATATCCGATACTCTCTATACCTTCAGGAACAATATAATCCCCTTTTCTTGCATTTGGATATGCTCTCAATTCTGAAAATTCTTTTATAAATAATACATTATCAATGTCAATGAAATTCGGATTTTCATCGTCTACCTTAATTTCTAATAGAGAACTGCAATATGAAAACGCCTCATATCCAATGAAAGTTACATTCTTGGAAATATCAATGCTAGTCAAAGAGCTACATTTATAAAACGCACCCCAATCAATTCTTGTTACACTTTCAGGAATGAGAATATCAGTTAACACTTCACAATCCGAGAAGGCACGGTATCCGATAGAATTCACGCCCTCCGAAATGGCGACGCTGGTTAATGAATCACAACCAGAAAATGCTAGATCGCCAATGTTAGTTACACCACTTTCGATCGTCACACATCTAATATTGGCTGCATACTCACGCCATGGAACATCAGCAGAAGATTCCCAAGACGGCATCTCTCCCTCACCACTAATGACTAAGCAATCACCACTATCAAGTGTCCAAATGAGATTTGATCCACAACTACCAGAGACAACAATTTGTTCTTCGAGAATCTCAAAATTCCTCTCGTACTTTTGGGCATAAGATTGAGCTGTGGAATCATGATAGCCATAGATCGTAGCATTAGATGAAATGCTGTTTCTATCATCCCAAATTGTACAATCATGATTAAGAAACGTAATACTAGTTAATCCACTGCATTCATAAAACGCATCGCCAACATTATGCACACTATTCGGAATGATAATGCTGGTTAAACTTGTACACCATGAAAACGCACCTTCAATACTGGTTACACTATCTGAAATGCTAACACTAGTTAAAAAGCTGCAAGCGAAAAAAGAAGAATAGCTAATACTTGTTACACCATACTCAATTATCACACTTTTAATATCATCTCTGTATTCATCCCAAGGAACATCACCAGAAGAAAGCCAATCTTTCATCTCCCCCTCCCCACTAATCGTAAGCAGGCCCTCAGAGTCAAGTGTCCAAGTCAGATTATCCCCTTCTGCACCACATTCACCGGAAGCCACGATCGTCACCTCATCCGCCGCCCATGCTCTGAGCCGGCTGACCGGATCAATGCCGCCGAACGTTTCCGCCAGCACCGCATATTCCCCCTGCCCCGCAAACACCGCACAGCAGACCATCGCCGTCATGAGTGCCGCAAGCCTTTTCCATACTGAATGTTTCACAAAAACTCCTCCTTTATCATTGCTGTTTTTGGGAACTTCTCCCTTTACGGTAAGTATAGCATAAATGTAGAAAAATGTCAATGTTTTGTATAAAAGAAAAGGTGAACTCGGGGCGTTCACCTTTTCTATCATCAAAAAAATTCTACAGCATTACGCCGCCAGAAAATCCTCAAATCCCCCTGTATACCCCGAACCAACCGCCGCTGCATACTGGAGCACGAGAGCTGCATCCTCTGCACCGAAGGTACCATTTTTATTTGTATCGGCTGCAATTTTCTGAGCATCAGACAGACCGCTGTCCATATCAGCTCCGACAAGAGCTGCCGCAATCAGGATATTTGCGGCATCAAGAGAATCGACTTCGCCATCTGTATTCACATCACCGAGGGAAATATTATCAGCAGGAACTTCATCCACAGAAGTTTCATATTCGCCATCTCCATTCGTATCCACAAACGCTGCGATCGTAGATTCATCCATCTGCCGCAGACATACTGTGTCGTACTTTGTGGGAACGGAGAATGTCAGAGTATTGGAGGTTGCAGCACTGTGATTTGCCTGTACTTCGATGTTTTCCAGACAATCACCGAACAGATACCATTCACCGTTCTCATAGGAGAAGGTCAGCTTATTTGCAGAATCGCCGGACACGTCAATTGTGTGGAAGCTGGTTTCATTAGGAATTTCATTCAGCACCATATGCAAGGTATAGGCGGAAGAAGTACCCTCCATCTCCAAACCGTTGGGCTGAAATACGATGTTGTCGGTTTCGGTAGCATTGACACGCATGAGACAATCCGCATACCGCATCTGCAGTTCAATATCCTGTGGCTCGTCGTTCATGGATAACTGGTAGTTTGCATCCATATCATACATGACATAACGAAGGGGAGCTGTTCCATCACCCGACATAAAGCCATAATAGGAGAGAATCTCATCATCCGAAGAACTGATGAACCAATCGTCATTTACTTTTCTGACTGCCTTCACCTTGCAATCCAGCGTTCTTTCTGTTTCGAGTGACGCAAGATTTACAATATTTTCGTCTTCTGCTGTACTATTTGTAAATATGCTGTATTTTGTCAATACATCAATATCATCCTCCACCCAGAGAATTGCACATTCCTTCTCCGTAACATCTCGATCAGGGATGTACCAGCTGTTTCTGGTGGTATTGACATACATGCAGTAGCTGTCCTGGAAATCTGACTTGTTGCAGTCATAGATCAGAATCTTTGTGTCATACTCCAGCGTCATGCCGTCGAACGTGTACGCTCCCTTTTCAATGCCATAGGCAATCACAGCATGTGAAAGCTTTTCAGCAGGGATGGTATAGCAAAGCAGGGTAGGATGTCCATCTTCAAGGCTGTCCAGCAGATCCTGCAGCTTCTGGTTCTCCGCATTCATCGTGAAATAGCTGGAGATGCTTTCATTGATCGAGGTCGTTCTCTGCAGCAGCGAATGATAGTTGATCAGGGATTTGACAGAATCGCTCAGTACTACATTCTGGAGATGCTGGGACTTGCCGTCCAGTACGGATGGCTGAATGATGCCATAGCAATTGTACATCACCAGCAGAGAAAGCCCGAAGCAGGAGCCGTTATAGCGTGGCTGATAGATCTCATTTTTCATCAGGTCGGCTTCTATATTGTCATTATCTCTTCCAACGATTTCGAGCAGAGCTTCACGATGTGCCTCCTCCATGTAGTAGATTTTCGGGTATTTTTCGGTAAAATAGTCCGCCTTGTTCGGAAAACCCCAGTTGTCGTATTCCTCCACAAATGCTGGATTTCGGGTTGTCGAAGTGGTTTCTGTTTCTGATGCAGTTTCGGTGGCGGTGGTAGTTGTGGTTGTACTGGTTGTTGTAGTAGTCGTGGTGGTAGATGTAGTGCTTGTCGTTGTGGTGGGCTTGGTTGTTGTGGTGGTGGTTGTCGTTGTCGTAGTTGTTGAAGTTGTTGTAGATGTTATTGTACTGGTCGTCGTCGAAGTTGTAGTGGACGTGGTTGTACTGCTGGTAGTTGTCGAATTTGTGGTAGATGTAGTCGTACTGGTAGTTGTCGAGGTCGTGGTAGATGTAGTTGTTGTCGTTTCCGATTCAGTAGTGGTAGTTTCTTCTGGTTCTTCATCGAGGGCTACAAAGTTTCTGCCGTTTTTTTCGGCGTAGGCTTGGGCAGTAGAGCCTCGGTAGCCGTGGATGGTGGCGGTGGGACAAATTGTATGTTTTGTATAATAGATTTCACAAGAGTCATTTTGGATTGTAATACTGGTTAATCCATTACAACCATAAAATGCATAATCTCCAATACTGGTGACACTGTCCGGAAGGGTGATGCTGGTTAATCCAACACAACGAGAAAATGCATAATATCCAATGCTGGTGACACTATCCGGAAGGGCGATGCTGGTTAATGCAACACAATGCGTAAATGCACCACCTTCAATTCTTGTGACACTGTCCGGAAGGGTGATGCTGGTTAATCCAGCACAATCATAAAATGCATAATATCCAATACTGGTAACACCATTTGAAACGATGCATTCTCCTTGTTTTCCTCCCGGGCAAGCAATCAGTTCCGTCCCATCCTTTGAAAACAACACCCCCTCAATATCTTTATAATTCTGATTGTTGTCGCTTACTTGTATTTCCGTTAATGCCCCACAACTCGCAAATGCAGGAGATCCAATGCTGGTGATACTGTCCGGAAAGGTGATGCTGGTTAATCCATCACAATCATAAAATGCATGATCTCCGATACTGGCAACACCATTTGGAACGATGCATTCTCCTTGTTTTCCTCCCGGGCAAACAATTAGTTCCGTCCCATC